>NZ_CAWUDE010000027.1:0-46843 GCF_963920895.1 Anabaena sp. CCY 9613 | reverse complement strand
TTTCATCCACCACCTACAAGGATGGTGGTTTTCAGCTTCCCGCTATTTTTTATAATTTTGGTGCAGAACTTGTCCAGAATTTGCAAGTTGCTGGTGTGCAGACAGATAATATTTTCATCGATGAAACCGTAAGTTCTGGAGTTGCCATCATTACCATAGATCATGCTGGTGAAAATCACATTGTGGTAATTCCCGGTGCAAATGGACGTGTCAATCAAGAAGATATAAAACGATTAACTCATTTATTACCAACAGCTACAGCATTACTTTTACAATTAGAAATTCCCCTGAATACCGTAGTAGCAGCAGCCCAAGCCGCAAAAGAGGCCAATATCCAGGTAATTTTAGACCCCGCACCCGCACAAGCGAATTTACCCGATGAACTTTATCCATTAGTGGACATTATTACACCCAATGAAGTAGAAGCAGGGCAATTGGTAGGTTTTACTGTCGATGATGAGGAATCGGCAATCAAAGCAGCTAAAGTTTTATTACAACGAGGTGTGAATTGTGCCGTCGTCAAATTAGGTGCAAAAGGTGTGATTTGTGCCACTGAGGAGGCAACATTTTTTGTCCCAGCTTTTCCCGTTCATACCGTTGATACTGTTGCGGCTGGTGATGCTTTCAATGGTGGTTTAGCCGCAGCACTGTTTACAGGACTTTCTTTACATCAGTCAGTTGTTTGGGGTGCAGCTGCAGGTGCTTTAGCAGCAACAAAGCTAGGCGCACAAACTTCGTTACCTGATAGGCTGGCGTTTGATTCTTTCCTGAAGGTAAGAGGAGTAGAGAATAAATTTGGCGTTGCAGAATAGAAATATGAATTAGTGCGATCGCTTATTTTCTCATACAGGTGTTAGTGCAGCTCACCGTAGGTATCGCTCTTGAGAAGATTTTGGGCGCTACTTTGGGACTGATAACGAAAAAATATTGGGGATAATTTCATCAAAAGTAGCAAAACTCAATCTGGGTGGTTCACAATGTTAAGTAAGGTAAAGATGTTTATCAAAAATTAGAGTAAAAACCAATGGGACTATTTGGATTTGGCAAAAAACTGGTAATTCCTACCCCCCAAGAAGCTTTACCAGGCAGGGCAAAGACTATGCCCGTACCGGATTCACACTATGTGAATAAAAATCCCCTGAAAGCTCCTTTTCCTGAGGGATTGGAAACAGCAATATTTGGTTTGGGTTGTTTTTGGGGTGCAGAACGCAAATTCTGGCAATTACCGGGAGTTTACACTACCGCGGTAGGTTATGCGGCTGGTTTTACACCCAACCCTACTTATGAAGAAGTTTGTAGTGGCTTAACTGGTCACAATGAAGTTGTTTTGGTGGTGTTTGACCCCAAAGAAATTAGTTACTCCCAATTACTGAAAGTTTTTTGGGAAAGCCATAACCCCACACAAGGAATGCGCCAAGGTAACGACACCGGTACTCAATATCGGTCGGGAATTTACGTATACTCGGAAACTCAAAAGCAGCTAGCAGAGGCGTCAAGAGATGCTTATCAGCCAGCCCTTAACAAAGCAGGGTATGGGAAAATTACCACAGAAATCATCGATGCACCTGAGTTTTACTACGCTGAAGCGTATCATCAGCAATACCTAACCAAAAATCCCAATGGCTATTGTGGCTTAGGTGGGACAAATGTTGCTTGTCCTGTGGGTGTAGTGGAATCTCAAATTAGCTAGAGAATACGGAAATTAAAAACCTCACCCCTAACCCCTCTCTTTGCTTGCTAAGGCGAGGGGGGATTGGGAATAAAATTTCATAAACCTCTTTTCTAGCCTCTAGCCTCTAAAGCACAGATTTAAGAAACATAAACGCCCCTATCCACAACATCATACTAATAGGCGCACCAATCAAAACACCTGCGATCGCCCAGCCGCGTTGATGAGCTTTAAATTGCTCAATACTTCGCCACTTGCGACTTCTCCAAGCCCATTCATTGCCTTTTGTACCCAAGGCGATGGCCATTATCCAACCGATCTGTGGTACAAAACAAAATAATCCGTACCACACATTATTTGTCCATAACCACAACCAAGGCAATAAAAAAGCTCCCCAATTCCAGCCTTGAATTTCTTCAGGTACGGTTTGTGTGAGATTATTTATCCCACAACCAGAATTATTAACGATTTCTGGGGTTTTAGGTTTGGCTACCAGACCAGATTTAAGAGCATTCATCGCTTGACTTGCACTGGTGAAGCGTTGTTCTGGTGCAGGTTCTATCAACTTTTGTAGCCAGAGAATAAAACTAGGACTCAAATTCACCCGGTCAGTAAATTGTAGCCGCAAATCTTGTTGAGGCAATTCAGCCGGGGGAACCCCTGTTAACAAATGAATCAAAGTTGTTCCCAGTCCATAGATATCTGAAGCGGGAACAGCGCGACCACCAAACTGTTCCATTGGTGCATAACCATAAGTCCCCACAACAGTAAAAGTAACGCCCTCTTTAGCAGCTTTATCTTGAACTGCACCAAAATCCACCAAATAAATATGGTTATCTTCACCCCAGATTAAATTACTCGGTTTAATATCCCGATGTAACACCCCTGGATTCAAACCATGCAAATATATTAAAATCTTTAAAACTTCCACAGCAATTTTTTTAGCTTGCTTTTCGCTAAACCTGTTGCTGAGATTGAGTTTTTCTTTGAGTGATTCCCCAGGGATGTATTCTTGTACTAAGCCAAACCAAAGTGTGCGGTCATCAATGCAAAAATAATCAAGATACCGGGGAATGCGAGGATGATTCAGCTGTTTGAGAATCTGTGCTTCCCGTTCAAAGAGTTTGAGGTCATCCCACTGGACAGTACCGCCAAAAGCCAGGAGTTTAACCACAACTAGTGATGCTGTCCCCTCAGTAGCTTGTAAATCTGTTGCTAGCCAAGTTTGGCGAATCCCATTATTACCAAGTTCGCGCTGGATTTGATAACGGTGGTTTAATATCTGATCTGCTTGCAGCATTTGACACCTGCTGGCAATTTACGCTAGGGTGATTCACTTACTATTCCAGGATAGTCGCTAATTGTCGAAGATGTGGCAAGAACGAAAGCAATGGGATTTTTGACTAGGGAGGCAAAATGCCTACCCTACAACTAATCAAGGTTGAGAAAGGTCAACAGTGAGGCTATTACAACGATTCATCGCCTTTTCTACTCCTTGCTTGAGGCTAAATTCCACGCACTCAACAACAAACTGAAGTACCAAAGACATTAATTGTGTTTCCGTCGCCGAAAATCTTCCTAAAACATGAGAGATAGACTCAGAATTATCGCTATCACTGCTATTTTTGGGTTTACCAATGCCGATGCGTAAACGCGGGAAGTTTTGGGTACTAAGATGAGCGATCGCACTCTTCATCCCATTATGTCCCCCAGCGGAACCCGACAAACGCAGGCGAGTCTTTCCCAAGGGCAAATCCATATCATCATAAATTATCAGCACCGACTCAGGCGGCAATTTATACCAGCTAGTCACCGCTTGTATTGACTGTCCAGAGCGATTCATATAAGTCAATGGCTTCAGCAAGCGGATTTTACCTCCACCTAGCGCCATTCCTTCACCGTATTCCCCTTGAAATTTGCGATGTTCCGCCACCGGAATTTTCCATGCGCGAGCAAGTGCATCTACAGCAGCAAAGCCAATATTATGGCGAGTTTGATCATATTTAGGTTCTGGGTTCCCCAACCCGACAATTAGTTGAGGAATCACCAGAGATGGTTTCGTTACAGCTTCTGTCATTTTGTCCACAATCAATCAATTCGCAGCACTTCCCTAAGTAACTGGGGAAGAACCAGCAGTATCCTGCTCAGAGTTCGCTGCTTCGATTTGCTTGGGTTCAATTTCCGCAGAAGTTTTCATCACCTGTTCTATTTGTTCAGCTTCCCGTTTAAATTCGCTTTGAAATTCATTAGAAGCTTCTTGAAAACCACGAATTGCTTTACCAACACTACGACCAATTTCTGGCAACTTCTTGGGGCCAAAGATTAATAGAGCCACTATCATAATCAGACCCATTTCTGGCAGACCGATACCAAATATATTCATGTGGTTGCTCCTATAAAGACAAAATGCAGGTAAAGCTAGGGATACTTACCTCATCTATACCATGCTTACTTAATCCAGGACTAGCCTTCTTTAGTATAAAACGTAGAAAAAAACCCGGACAAGCCGGGTAGAGGTTCGCTGATTACGCAAGCTACAATGCTATGTATTCAGTTAGCCGCCTAAACTCTGCCAATCAACCAATACATCCTGAATCAACAGTGACTTATTGTAAACTTGCAGGATAATTAGCAGAAATACGAAAAATAGAGCCATAAAAACGCCCATTACAGGGGTTGTACCCCAGCCAGGAGCAACTTTACCATACTCAGAATTTAGTGGTTTGAGGATATCTCCCAACCTAGTCCGTTGTGCCATAGTTCACCTAAGATCAGTTGCCAAAGCTTTTTTTAATCTTCTGTAATATTCTATAAGAATAGCACTCATAATTTATTCCTAATTTATGGAACCCGCAATAGTTCTTAGTATTTCCGTCGCTGTCGCCTTAGTTGGCATCACTGGTTTTGCAATTTATACTTCCTTTGGCCCCCCAAGTAAGCAATTAGCAGACCCTTTTGAAGACCACGAAGATTAAAGATGGGGAGCAGGGGGGACAAGGAGACAAGGGGAAAAATTTTTGGCTAATATCAAAACCTGTTATTTTTTATCTTTTATCTTCCCCATGCCTCTCATCTCCCCAGTCCCTCCCTAGTCTCTAAACTTTCTTCAACCAGCTAAACATAGCCCGTAAATCTTTGCCGACTTCTTCAATGGGATGTTCTGCTTCTTGGCGACGCATAGCGGTAAATCCTGGTTTACCAGATTGATTTTCTAAAACGAACTCCCTGGCAAATTGACCAGATTGAATTTCGCTGAGAATTTTCCGCATTTCAGCTTTGGTTGTGTCGTTGACAATGCGAGGGCCACGGGTGTAGTCACCATATTCAGCAGTATTGGAAATGCTGTCACGCATTGTGGCTAAACCACCTTCGACAACTAAGTCAACAATCAATTTGACTTCGTGGAGACATTCAAAATAAGCTAATTCTGGTTGATAACCTGCTTCAACTAAGGTTTCAAATCCAGCTTTAATTAAGGCACTTAAACCACCGCATAATACAGCTTGTTCGCCAAACAAATCAGTTTCGGTTTCTTCGCGGAAACTGGTTTCTAGAATGCCAGCACGGGTACCACCGATACCTCTTGCGTATGCCATCGCGCGATCGCGTGCTTTTCCCGTAGCATCTTGGTAAACGGCAAACAATGCTGGTACACCTTGCCCTTGTTCATAAGTCCGGCGTACTAGGTGTCCTGGCCCCTTGGGTGCTACCATCACCACGTCTACGTTATCTGGTGGTACGACTTGCCCAAAGTGAATATTAAACCCGTGGGCAAAAGCTAATACGTTACCTTCTTGCAGATTTGGTTCAATTTCATGTTTGTAAACTGCTTTTTGGACTTCATCAGGTAATAAAATCATGATGAAATCGGCAGCCTTAGCTGCATCGGCAACACTTTTAACAGTTAACCCAGCGGCTTCAGCTTTTCCTGCTGACTTGCTACCCGGATACAGTCCCACGATCACATTCAAGCCACTATCTTTAAGATTAAGGGCGTGGGCATGACCTTGGGAACCATAGCCAATAATGGCAATAGTTTTTCCAGCCAAAAGGTCTAAATTGGCATCTTCGTCATAATACATCCGGGCCATATGCATCTCCTGTCAGCAAGCATCGTCATTAAATTAGCAGGCTTTTGATTTTACCTTAAAAGGGTAAGGTGTGGAGAGTATCAAGAAGTTGCCTGGTCAATTTTTTGCACTTCTGCCGACGATAGTTTAACATCAACAGCACGTACGGAGTCTTCAATACTGGAGCTTTTGCTAGCACCAGGAATAGGTAAAATACAAGGCGACTTGGAACGCAACCATGCCAAGACAATACAGTATAACGATACGCCTTTTTCTTGAGCTAATTGAGCGATCGCCTGAATATCTGGCAAGTTTTGATGGCGACGACCACCACCAAAGGGACTCCACGGTAAAAAGGTTAATTTTTCTTGTTCACAATATTGCAATACGCCGTCTATTTCTGGTTGTCGTTCCCAAGGGCTGTATTGGTTTTGCACAGATACAATGTCAACTACATCTTGTGCTTGCTTGATTTGTTCGACGGAAAAGTTAGAAACTCCCACAAACCGAATCAAACCCTCTGCTACGGCTTCCTTGGCTGGTGTCAAAGATTCTTTAATAGTGTAATCGGTATCTGGGGAATGGTATTGCCAAAGATCAATGGGTTTTTCACCACCCAAAGCCGCAAAACTTTCACGAATTGTTTGCCGCAAATGTTCTGAGTTCCCGTTGCGTGTCCAGCTACCATCAGGACGCATTAAACCGCCTTTGGTGGCTACAATCACTTGGCTGACATCACCTTTGTAACTGGCAATTGCTTTGTGAATTAGGCGTTCGTTATGGTGCTTATCTGACTCATCTTTGCAGTAAGAATCAGCAGTATCAATAAATGTAATGCCTAGGTCTAAAGCCCGGTGAATTACTGAGATGGATTGCGATTCCGGCGGGCGATCATAAATTGACATCGGCATCCCACCCAAGCCAATTGCACTGACAGATACACCTGTGTTTCCTAGTTGTTTGGTTTCCATGCTTCTCGCTTTAGTTTGCAGCACCATTACTTATTTATTAGCGGGTCACAGGGGTTTTGACAATTCATCTTTGGCCAGGTTTGATAGTTCTTTTGTTACATAAATGGCAACAATCACAAATTTAAGTTAGACCTCCGCGATACTGAGATTAACTTCATCTATCTGGGGGTAGATTATGCAGAAATCAATGCGATTGCCAAGAAAATCGGTCTTAGTTTTCAGCGCCTTATTCGGAGGCGTAATATTTACCAGTTGTGCGGCTGTACAACCATCATTAAATCAAGAATTATCTCAAAGCGATCGCCTGGCTAATGAAGCACCAGCAGCTGCGATGAATGAAAGTATGCCCATCTCATCACAGGCCGAAACTGCACCTATACCTTCCCGTGGGCGTCCTCAATTGATTAAAAAGGCAGCCATGACTGTGATTGTGGACTCCGTAAGTCAGAGTATTGATGCTGTTTCCCAAGTTATTAATCAAAACCAAGGGGACTTAATCGGGTTAAATGAACGTCAACCCACACAGGATAATGCCCGTCATGTTGCATCTATGACGCTGCGAGTCCCGCAAAATTCACTAGAAACAACCTTACAAGCATTAGCTAAATTAGGCACAGTTAATAATCGTAATATTACAGCAGAAGATGTAGGCGATCGCCTGGTAGATTTTCAAGCTAGATTAACTAACTTCAGGAAAACAGAGGCTAATTTACAAAAAATTATGGATCGGGCGGGTTCTATCAAAGATGTGCTAAGTGTTTCTCAAGAACTAAGTAACGTCCGACAATCCATAGAACAAATTGATGCCCAATTGAAAAGCTTACAAAATCAAGTTGCCTACTCCACCATTACCCTAAACCTAGAAGCAGCCGTATCTACTACTAGTCCACAACCAGCCTTGGGTTCCCAAATTCAGGAAACTTGGAATCAATCTACCAACTCTTTAGGTTTGTTTACTGTGAGCTTACTTAAGTTGGGTATTTGGTTCTTGGTTTACAGTCCCTTATGGTTAATTGTGGCTGCTGGTATTTATGGCTGGATTCGTTGGCGGCGAACACAAACTCCAAAACCAGCCCAGTCTGAATAGCCATAGCAAAGAACAGGGAAAGTTCTCTGTTCTTTTAAATTAAGACCCAATATTTCCAAGTTGTTTAACATTCATTTCAATTTATAGTTGATTATTTACCAGAAATCACCATAAACCACATTGTGTGTCTCAAGTTTGTACTAATTAACACGAAAAAAAGGCTGATGAATGCCAAGATCAAAATAAGGATGCCCCAAGAGTATTTAAATTACTATGCCAGAAATACAACAATCCATTGCACAGCACTATCACGAACGGACTAAATATGATCCGGAAACCCTGGCCTCGAAAACTCAAGGATTAGACTGGGCTAAACAGCCAGTACCCTTTAAAGAGTACAAGATTGGCTCAACTTTAGATCTCAAACCTTACATCCAAGAAACACTAGAGACATTTGCGAATAACCCGGATGCTCAATGGTGGCAAAGACTTTCGCGGTTACTGTTTCGTAGCTATGGACTGACAGCGAGAATGCCTTCTATGGGAAGTGCGGTATATTTACGCGCCGCCCCTAGTGCTGGAGGATTGTATCCTGCTGAAGTATATGTAGTTTCCCGTGGCACACCATTATTACCACCAGGATTGTATAACTACCAATGTCGGACTCACTCTTTGATGCATTATTGGGAAAGTGACGTTTGGCAATCTTTGCAGGAAGCTTGTTTCTGGCATCCAGTTTTGGAAAGTACCCAATTGGCAATTGTCATTACCAGCGTTTTTTATCGTTCAGCATGGCGATATGAAGATCGGGCTTACCGCCGAATTTTTCTAGATGCGGGGCATCTCTTGGGCAATATTGAGCTAGCTGCGGCGGTTAATGACTATCGTCCACACTTGATTGGCGGTTTTGTAGATCAGGCTGTCAATGATCTACTGTATATCGATCCGCAACAAGAAGGCGCGATCGCTGTCTTACCTCTGGCAGACTTATTAGATATTCAACAAAATTTACCACTGGGATGCACAGCTTTACCTTCTAGTACCGAAACCAATTATCCGCCCATACCTGATGGTGAACTGCTGAAATATTTTCATCGCCACACCGAAATTCCAGCAGGTGTCACGGGCAAACTGAATTTACCGGTTGTCAAGCAAGAAAAATCTCTAGAAGATAAATATAACTTTCCTTTCTGTCTGAAAATTCCCACCGCTACCACACCGATTAACTGGGGAGAAAAACTATCGGACTTGGAACTCACTATGTATAAGCGACGTTCCACCCGTGCTTACAGCGGCGAAGATTTAAGCTTCGACGAACTCAAAAGCTTACTTGATTTCACCTATCAACCACAAAATTACATCGACCAAAGTTTAGACAATTCTCCAGATTACTTTGACCTCAACTTAATTGAAACCTTTATTGCCGTTAGTGGGGTGACAGGTTTGGAGTCAGGCTGTTACTATTACGCACCCAAAGCCCAAGAACTACGACAGATTAGGTTTAAGAATTTCCGGCGTGAGTTGCATTTTCTCTGCTTGGGGCAAGATTTAGGGCGAGATGCGGCAGCTGTACTATTTCATACAGCCGATCTCAAATCAGCGATCGCACAATATGGCGATCGCGTTTACCGTTACTTACATATGGATGCCGGACATTTGGGGCAAAGATTGAACTTAGCCGCAACTAATTTGGGTGTCGGTGTCAGCGGTATCGGTGGTTTCTTTGATGACCAAGTTAATGAAATTTTGGGTATCCCTGCTGATGAGGCTGTTGTATACGTCACAACGCTAGGAAGACCAAGATAAGATTGGGGAACTCGGGGCCCCTTTTGGGGATACGGGGCAATGGGGATGGGAAAAATCTGCCTGAGGAATGTGGATTTAATAAAATACAGAACCTCACCCCCAACCTTACCAAGGAGAGGGGAGACTTTGACGCAAGTCAAAGACGGTGTGAGGTCAAAAACTAGACTTGCATGTTATTTAATTCATGTTCCTTATTGCCCCACTTCACTACTTTTAAAATATTCTTTAAGTAAATTTAAAAAAATTTATGAATTTTAGTTTTATTTTTGATGATCATCCGCATCCTATGTGGATATATGACCGCCAGACGAGAAAATTTTTAGATATTAATGCCTCTGCTATTAAGGAATTTGGATATTCTCAAGCAGAGTTTCTAAAAATGCAAATTGCTGATATTCATCATCGGGAAGATGTTAGTTATTTACTAGAAACTTTATCTCAAAAAAAAACTGAATTGGAATTATCTGTTAAGTTAAAAAATAAGAATATTATTTATACTAAAGCTATTGTTTATGCAATGGAGTATGCTGAATGCGATGCTCTATTATTTGATGTTAAATCAATAAGTGATTGTCCGGCAAGTGAAGTGCAATTTCGAGCAATTGCTGAATCTCTCCCAGTACCATTAATGATTTATCGCTTATCTGATGGCTCAATTTTATATGCTAACCCAGAATTTATCCAAACTTTTCGATTTTCTCCAGAAGATTTAGTTAAACAATTATCTGTAGATTTAAAAGCAAAAAAAAACGATTTAACACCACTTTTAGAAGCATTTAGCCAACATGATTTGCAGCAAAATTATGAACTGCTACTCCAAAGAGCAGATGGAACTTCTTTCTGGGCGATCGCTTCGCGTCAGTATTTAACTTTTAACGACGAATCGGCTATATTAACTGTATTGTCGGATATTACTACCCATAAAAATACTGAAACCCAACTCCAAGAACAAAATGAGTTTCTGCAAAGCATTTTTGCTCGCATCCCATTGATGATTGCATTAATCAATGCTGATGGTAAGCTCCATTGGGTGAACCAAGAGTGGGAAAATACCCTGGGTTGGCAACTGCAAGATTGCCAAAACCGCGATATGCTTTTTGAGTTATATCCTGATCCTGAATATCGTCAATATGTCATCGATTTTATTCAATCTGCGGAACGCACTTGGGGTGACTTTAAAACTCAAGTTCGGGATGGTCGGGTTATTGATACTTCTTGGACTAATATAAATCTTGACAATGGACAAATTATCGGCATAGGGCAAGATATCACAGTACGCAAACAAACTGAAATAGTACTTAAGGCTCAAGCTGAACGAGAACAATTAATGCGAACTGTTGCTCAACGAATTCGTCAATCTTTAAATTTACAAGAGATTCTCAATGCCACTGTCAGAGAAGTACGAGATTTGCTGGGGGTTGATCGAGTCGTTGTTTATCAGTTCGCCCCAGATATGAGTGGTACAGTTGTTGCAGAATCGGTAGTAATCGGCTGGACAGTGGCTTTGGGTAAAACAATTGAGGATAACTGTTTTCAAACAGGTGCCGGCGCAGAGTATCATCATGGACGTAAGCGAGCGATCGCCAATGTTTATGAAGCTGGACTGACTAATTGCCATTTACAGTTGCTCGAACAATTTGAAGTTAAAGCTAATTTAGTGGTACCAATTCTCCTAGAAGTGGGTGGAGACAATGTTGGTTCTGGCTTGTGGGGTTTACTCATAGCACACCAGTGTTCTAGTCCACGCCAATGGGAAAAAAATCAGTTGGATTTGCTCGATCAACTAACAGTGCAAATTGCCATCGCCATTCAACAATCTAGCATCTACCAGCAAGCTCAAAATGAACTGGCTGAACGACAAAAAGCAGAAATGCACTTAAGAAGTGCCTTGCTAGAAAAAGAAGTTTTATTAAAAGAAATTCATCATCGAGTCAAGAATAATTTACAAATTGTATCAAGCTTATTACAACTCCAGTCACAAACACTCAAAGATGCAGAAATTATCAAAGTTTTTCGAGACAGCCAAAACCGCATTGACTCAATATCTTTAATTCACAAAAACTTATATACTTCACCTAACATTGGACAACTCGATGTTGCTGACTATATAGAAAATTTAGCAACTAGTATCCTGATTTCTTATCAGATAGTACCTGGAATAATTGAGCTAGAAACTCGCATAGATGCCATTAGTTTAAATGTTGACCAAGCTATTGCTTGTGGACTGATTATCAACGAATTAATCTCCAACGCCCTCAAACATGCTTTTTCTCAGCAACAAACAGGTAAAATAACTATTAAATTACACAATGTTGGCCATGTTATTGAAATGTCTATTAGCGATAATGGCATAGGTTTGCCAGAGAATTTAGACTTTAGTAACACTGATACGTTGGGTCTATCTTTAGTTCATGACTTGGCGATAGAACAACTAGAAGGCAGCATTACTGTAAAACGTAATCATGGCACAGTATTCACAATCCAATTTCCCCAGTTAACTTAAAGTTTGCATCAATAAATTTCCAATGGGTCAAGTGAGAATATTAGTTGTTGAAGATGAAGTGATTGTGGCTAGAACTATTGCTAGTCAACTTAATCAGTTAGGATACATGGTTACAGGTACAGCTTCTTCAGGAAAAGTAGCAATTTCCAAGGCATGGGAAACAAAACCAGAACTGGTTTTAATGGATATTATCCTCAAAGGTGATATGGATGGTATCGCCGCTGCTTCTTGTATTCGTGAGCAGTTAGGTATTCCAGTAATTTTTCTGACGGCTTATGGTGATGATGATACTTTACAACGTGCTAAACTCACTCAACCATTTGGATATGTTGTCAAACCATTTACTTCTAAAGATTTAAGAATAGCTGTAGAAATCGGTTTATTAAAACACAAACTAGAAAGCGATTTGCGGGAAAATCGTGACCGGTTAGCCACGTTGTTAAATTCCATGAGTGATGCGGTAATTGCCACCAATGAGCAAGCAAAGGTGACATTTATGAATCCTGCGGCTGAATTACTAACTGGCTGGCGACAACCAGATGCTTTGGGACACGATATATCAAGAATTTTTAATATTGTCGATGAAGTTACAGAAGCTGCACTAGAAAACCCAGTACTAAAAGTGCTGCGAGAGCAAAAGGTTGTATATTTAAAAGAATTCACATCTTTAGTTACGAAAAATGGTACCAAAGTACCCATTGGGGATAGTGCTTCCCCGATAATGCGACGCTCAAACGAGATCGATGGTGTAGTAGTAGTTTTTTGGGATCTTAGCGAACGCCGCCAAGCAAAGTTACTAGAGCAATCCTTGAATAAGGAACGAGAACTAAATAAGCTCAAATCTTTATTTATTTCTACAGTTTCTCATGAATTTCGTAATCCCCTGACGGTGATTCAAACAGCAGTAGAACTGATAGAACTGCAAGGAAATAATTTAACAGAAACTAAAAAAAACACCTACTTACGACGAATTAAAGGTGCGGTGGATTCCATGAAACAATTAATGGAAGATGTCCTATTCATGGGGAAATCTGATGTAGGAAAAATTGAATTTAACCCAACTTATTTAAGTTTGCAACAAGTATGTAGAGAAATAATTGCCGAATTTTCTGCTGTTGCTAGTGGTGGGCATCAAGTTATTTTTAACTGTCACAGTGAATTCTCAGAGGCTTGGATCGATGAACAACTTTTACAATACATATTTATTAATTTGCTTTCTAATGCGGTTAAATATTCTCCACCAGGTGAAAATATTCAGGTTGATTTAACCTATGATGCTATTAATGGGGCAGCCATATTTGAAATTAGTGATAAAGGAATTGGTATTCCTGAATTAGATCAGACTCGATTGTTTGAATCATTTTATCGAGCTTCTAATGTCCAATCAATTCAGGGTACAGGGTTAGGGTTAGTAATTGTTAAAAGGTGTGTTGAAGCTCATCACGGCACAATTAATGTTACTAGTCAAGTTGGTGTGGGCACGAAATTTACAGTAATTTTGCCACTCAATTATGAGGGAGATGGGGCGTAATACCCCATTCCCTTATCCCCTACATAAAGATGGCTAACTCAGTATTAGGGTCAAAAAAGTGAATTTTTTCGGGATTTAGCGATAACCATAATTGCTCACCAACGCGTACTAATCGATCTGGTGGAACTCGTACTTGTAGATATTTGTCTGTAGGGTTAATTGAAGATTCGGGTTCGGAAATTCTCACAGATACAAAGGAATCGTTCCCTAGATTTTCTACTAAGTCCACTTTTACAGGCAAGTTTTTAGTTGCAGGTACACTCAAAATTAAATGTTCTGGGCGAATGCCTAATAATATGGTTTGCCCATCATATTTTCGCAGGGCTGCACCCCAAGTTTCTGGAAGGGTGAAACGAAAATTGGCATGGGTAATTAATAACGGGGCGTGAAATTGTACAGGAATAAAATTCATCGGTGGTGAACCAATAAATTCGGCAACAAAACGGTTAGTAGGGCGGTTATAAAGTTCTAATGGAGAGGCAACTTGTTGAATCTGACCTTGATTCATAATGGCAATGCGATCGCCCATTGTCATCGCTTCGGTTTGGTCGTGGGTGACATAAATCGTGGTTGTTCCTAGTTGACGTTGCAATTTGACAATTTGGGCGCGGGTTTCCGCCCGTAGTTTGGCATCTAGGTTAGAAAGCGGTTCATCCATTAAAAATACTTGGGGATTGCGGGCGATCGCTCTGCCTAATGCCACTCTTTGTCTTTGTCCTCCCGATAGCTGTTTGGGTAAGCGATTCAGCAGAGTTTCCATTTGCAACAAATGAGCCACATTTCGCACCTGTTGATCTACCTGTCGTTCTTTGTCAGAAACATAACGCAGTCCTTTAGGTAACTGCCTCGTAACTCCCACTAAGGAATGTTCTACCCAATTAGGAAGTGATGAATGCTGATTTTCCCCCCTGCGCTCTGCCACGCCACTTGCTTTATGCCGGGGAACCCGTCCACCGCAGTGGCTCCCCTGCACCCCTGCTTCTGTCCCCCTCCGCCGTAGTCCAAAGGCGATGTTGTCATACACCGTCATATGCGGATAAAGGGCATAATTTTGAAACACCATTGCAATGTCCCGTTCTTTGGGCGGGAGGTCATTAATTAAGCGATCGCCTACCCAAATGTTGCCTCCTGTCATCGCCTCTAACCCAGCAATTAGCCGTAGTAAGGTACTTTTGCCACAACCAGAAGGGCCCACCAGCACCATAAATTCACCATCTGCAATGGTTAAATTAATTCGTCGCAAAACATTAATAGTTTCTGGTGCTTCTTGTGGTATGACGTTTTTTTGCCGATGACTGGCAGAAATTTGCGAGGCTACACCTTCCCCTCTACGCTGGGGAAAACTTTTATAAACATTTTCTAAAACAACTTGCGCCACGGGTATTTGGGGTAACGGTAATAGTTAGTAGTTAACAATAGCTGATTCCGCAAAGCAGAAAATTCAGCGCTCATGATATATGTTACCTGCGACTACGAAAAGTAAAAAAAATAGACCTTACCAGAAAAAGGCTATTACCCTAAATGTATGGAGTATTAGTAGGTGTGGTCATGACTACCTATGTAACTGAAAATCCTGCCCATGAAATTTTAGACTTACAAACCACAGATTGTTGCATTGTTGGCGGTGGGCCAGCCGGGGCTGTATTGGCTCTGTTATTGGCACGACAAGGTGTTTCTGTGATTTTGTTGGAAGCACATAAAGATTTTGATCGTGACTTTCGGGGAGACACAATTCATTCTTCAGTCATGGAAATAATGGAAGAATTAGGGTTAAGCGATCGCCTACTACAATTACCCCATGCTAAGATGCACCAGGTGAAAATTCGGACTCCTGATGATACCGTCACCTTAGCAGATTTTAGTCATCTCAAAACCCGCTATCCTTACATCACAATGATGCCTCAGGTGAAATTCCTCGAGTTCATCACCCAAGAAGCCCAAAAATATGCCAATTTTCAGTTAGTGATGAGTGCAAATGTCCAAGAATTAATTGAGGAAAATGGCGTAATTCAAGGTGTCCGCTATCGCGGAGGTGGTGGCTGGCATGAAATCCGGGCAATACTTACAGTGGGTGCAGATGGTCGCCACTCACGTTTGAGACAACAAGGTAATTTTGAGTCAATTAGTACATCACCACCAATGGATGTCCTATGGTTCCGCTTACCCCATCAGCCAGAAGATCCCGAAGGGGGAATCGGTAACTTTGCGCCAGGACGCATTGTGGCTATGCTTGACCGTGGAGATGAATGGCAAATTGCTTATGGGATTCCTAAAGGCGGTTATCAAGAGATTCGGGCTGCTGGCTTGGAAGCGTTGAAAAAATCTGTGGTAGAAGTTGTACCCAATTTCAGTAATTGCATAGATTATTTACAAGATTGGTCACAGGTTTTCTTTCTTTCGGTAGAATCTAGCCGCGTCAAACGTTGGTACCGTCCGGGATTATTACTCATTGGAGATGCAGCCCATGTGATGTCTCCTGTGGGTGGAGTGGGCATTAACTATGCCATTCAAGATGCTGTTGTGGCTGCAAATATCTTAAGCCAACCACTGCAAAATAAATCTGTAGAACTTGGTGACTTAGCAAAAGTACAACGCCAACGGGAGTTACCCACACGCATTATTCAAGGATTTCAAACCTTGATTCAAAAACGCATATTTGCCCCAATTCTCAAATCCCAGCAAACCTTTCAGATACCGCTTTTGTTGCGCTTACCCATTTTACGCGACCTCCCAGCACGGTTAATTGCCTTGGGGGTTTTTCCGGTTCACGTCCAAGAGACTAACAAATAAAAAAATCAAGAGGTGATGTCTACACTCCTCCAGCCTGATCCTGTTGTAGATGCTACGCAACGGGCGCTGCGCGATCCTTTAGAGTTAGAAATATCAGGAATGAAACAGAGATAGCATAGCAGTTAAAGTAAAGGTAAGGACATCAATTTATCAGAAAAACCTGACACCAAAAGACTTTCAACCCTTTTTTCTGCTATTTTTGCCTAAAATTCTAGAACCAAGAACAACCTCATAAGGATTACAGATAGTGCAAGTTCTCAAAAGAGCCATCAAACCAGACATTTACATATCGTTTCTCCACATCTATCAAACTACTTGGGGGATTGCAGGTGATATTTGTTTAATCCGTGAATCTGTAGCTAATTCCAGTGCATCGAAGTTTGTCGGTCACAAACTCAAACTAGCTCTGCCAAAAAGTCTGGAGCGCCATCGTTTAGCGGGCGTTCTGGTAATCAAAGTTGCAGGTAATGTAGGCGAGGGACATCCTAAAGATCACCCGGCTGAATGGGAGCTTTATGAAGGTGTAGATAGGGAACTAGGGATGGCGGCTCTGAAGCCTTGGGGCTTTAAATTGACGGATGAAACAGCCTAAAACAAAAGATTATCAGGCAGTCTACCCATTGTTTATTGATACTAACTGTAGTGATTGCACGGATAAAGTTATATATAAGTTATGCTGCAAATTTCTCATAAAATTATCATCCCCGATAGCGAAATCGACATGAGCGCGATTCGCTCTCAAGGTGCAGGCGGTCAAAATGTCAACAAGGTTGCTACTGCTATCCACTTACGCTTTGACATTGAAACTTCATCATTACCAGCTTTCTATAAAGAGCAGTTGTTGAAGTTAAATGACCGACGCATTACCCAGGAGGGAGTCATTGTTATTAAGGCTCAAGAATACCGTAGCCAGGAGCAAAACCGCCAGGAGGCTTTGCAACGACTTCAAGAACTTGTTAAAAGCGTAGTCGTACTCAAGAGAAAACGCAAATCCACCAAACCAACTCGCAGTTCTCAAAAAAAACGTCTTGATAGTAAAACTAAGCGAGGACAGATTAAGTCCGCCAGAAGGCAGGTAATTGATTGAATTTATTTCTGCCACCAGGTGGTACAATTATACTACTCATGCAGAATTTAATGCTCGTTTTAGTCAGGCGAATGTAGCGAATGGCATTTCTGGTGCTGTTCAAAACTATCGCTTGGCTTTTATGCTAAAAAAGACTCAACGCTCAAAGTATATGTAAGAAATTAATTCAGGCATATAAAAAAATTTAGGGAATAAGAACTACTTTAGTTTCCAGTTAGGAGGATTTCATGAACAGCTGCGTTTTAATGGCGGAAATCATTCAAGAACCGCAATTACGCTACACAGCCGATAACTTAGCGGTGACAGAAATGCTGGTGCAGTTTTCCAACTCCCAGCGCGCAGAAGACCAGTTAGTGACGTTGAAAGTTGTAGGTTGGGGAAATTTAGCCACAGAAATTCAACAAAATTACCATCAAGGCGATCGCGTGATTTTAGCAGGTCGCTTAGGAATGCACACTGTTGAGCGTCAAGAAGGGTTTAAGGAAAAACGTGCTGAATTGACAGTACAACAGATTCAATCTTTAGGCAGTAGTTTCAGCCCATCCACATCAGAAGTTACTGCGCCTGCAATGTCTCCTCAAGTTGAAGTTCCCAGTTATGATGCACCAAGCGCCATACCTACCCCAGCTAAAACTACGGTTGGTGTAGTACCTCAGGTGATAAATACAGAACCCATACCCCAAACTCCAACTTTTCAGCCCAGCAATTATCCTCCCGTAAAAGAACAAGAACCCGATCCAGATGACATTCCTTTTTAAAAGTAGGGAGCGGGGAGTAGGGAGTGGGGGGAGATGAGGGAGATAAAAACAAAGATGTTGGTACTCACCGAAAATATTTCCCCCCTGCTTCTTTATCTGAAATTACCAGGATTCAAACGTGCGGGGCCTTGAGGTTGAGGTTGTTGATTATTGCTGGTTGCATTACCTCGCAAAGTACCACCATCTTGAGGAGAAAGATAAGGTTTCAAATTAATCCCACTGCGAGATGAAGTCGGGCGATTATTGCCGCCACCTAGAAGTGAGCGACCTAAATTGTATAATTCAGTGACTCCGCTCCGGCGATCGCCATAGGTATTCACGGCTATGGTTTGCTGTCCACTATCAGCTGTGGTCAAATTTTGAAAAACGTTATTGCGAACAACAAAGGGATCTTGTCCACGGGGTACTGTCAAGACAATGCGACAGGCGCGATTAGCCTCAGTGGTTACACAAACGGTATTCTCGTTATTTTCTACAGCCGTTTGCAGTTCTTGTAAACCATCGGGGCGATATAATTCCAATCGGCTAGCAATGGCTTCACATCGTCTTTGGGGACTCCAACCACCACCCAAGGCCGCAGGAGCCGCCCAAGGAAAGAATTGACCAGGGATATTTTGTGGCTGATACATGACGGTGTACTGGCCATTGTAAAATTGACAGCTAAACCGAGTAGCAGTGTTAATAGGAGTTGACGGGGGGACACCTGTGGATGGGTTAGTTGGTGGTATTGATGTACCATCTGAAGGGATTGTAGGGACGACAATATCACCGAAAGTCGAGTCATCAAATTGGGCAAACGCAGCAGAATTACCCAGCAACAAAGATAAGCTGAGACTACTCAAAAATACAAACTTGAGGGATTGTGAGGACATGAATTATTCTCCAGCGAACATCAAGTAAACAATGGCTAGTTTTAGTGACGGATGATTTTGTGGTTTTGATTCTTTAAGAACCTTGTTTTTGTTGCTCTTGTTCTTTTTCTTTTCTTTCTTTCATTAACTGTTTGACTTGTGCTTGTACTTCTAGATGTCGCTCAACTCCTTCATAGCTATAGCGGTTATAGCCACCACGAGAAATCAAATTTTCTAAATAACTAACTCGTTCGCTACCACCTGGGTGGGAAGATAACCAAGTAGGAATAATATTTTTTTGTTGTTTTTCTAATGTCACCATTAAATTACGCAAGCCGTCAGCAGCATAGCCACTAGCCACAATCAAACGCGTCCCCAAATTATCTGCTTGACGTTCCATATCACGGCTGTAACTGAGAGAGAAAAGTTGACCGATGGTGCCGCCGAAAGGTAGATACTGGGTAACGTTAGCAATCAGATTACCTTGGGTAACTAATTGAAAGCCATGAGATAGTACTGTGTGGGCTAATTCATGACCTAGTAATCCAGCTAATTCTGCTTCGGAATTGGTTTTAGCGATCGCACCTGCATTAATAAAAATTTTGCCCCCAGGTAAAGCAAAGGCGTTGAGGTCTTCTAGCGGAATCACAAAAAATTCGTAATTAAATTCTTCGCGTCCCGCCGCCTTGACAAGTTTTTGCCCGATGTCATTCACGTAGGCTGTAACAGTTTCGTCTTCTACTAAATTCAACTGTCTTTTTGCCTGATTGGCCACCGATTCACCAATTTTTTCTTCCCCTTGTAGCAGCATGATAGTTGAGTCAAGGGCAGAAAATGGGCCTAGTAGACTGCCAGTCACAGCGTAACCTATGGCACCTGTGATGATGTTTGTGATGGTATTACCGCGAATCTCGGCGCGAATGTGGGATTTAAAACGGTTGAGATTTTCTTGCGCTAATTTACTGAACTTAGGTGCTTGGGGGTCATTGGGATTCAGCAAAGCGAATTGACGTGCCACCAAAGACGCTTCCATCCATTTTTTTTCATCAGTGAGAGCGTTGATTTTAGCTTGAATCAGTGTAGGCTGATTAGGATACAGCGAAACTGCACGCTCTAAAACATTTAATGCTTCTTGAGAGCGATCGTATTGTTTGAGGACTTCGGCAAAGCGAATATGACCAGGGATAAATTCTGGATACTGATCAACCAATAATTGCAGAGGTACTATAGTTCTGGTTTGCAGTTTCTTGGCAATTCCCGCCTCTGATTCTCGCCAATATACCTTACCCCCTGGGGAAAGTTGCGCGGGGTCAAGGATTGCGGCTTTCCGTTCTTGGGTGGTAACCGTTGTGCTAAAAGGTTCCTTTACCTGTCGATACAGTTTTTCTGCTTCTGCAATATTCCCTGCCAGAAACATTTTATCTGCTTTTATTAGTTTTTGCTGACGAGCAATCTCTTCAGGACTGAGTGTAGGTTCGGTGGGTTCCTTTGTCACTGACTCTGACTGTGGCGTTTCTACTTCTTCAGTCTTGGTTTCTGTCTGGCTGGACTCGCTTGTTTCCGGAGGAGGTGATATTTCGACTTGAGGGGCTGCTTCGGGTGTATTTGTAGTTTCAATAATGACAGGCGCAGCAGGTTCTTGTGCGGGGACAGGTGCTATGGGTTGCGTCAAGATAATCAACAGTGATGTACCCAGCGACAGCAACACCCAGTTCACAGCTAGCAGCAAAGACTTCCTGGTTCGTTTCATGGTGAATTTCACCTATGCAAAAGGCTCCTTTCTAATTTAGGAGCAATGACCCTGATCAGCATAGAGCGATCGCTGTTGTTTTACCAGACATTACCAGGAACGAGCGGGAGCATGAAAGCCCCTGAGAAGCAGCAACGTAGTTGCGTAAGTAAGTCGTGGAGAAAATTTATAAGTATGTAACAAACAATTAAGCAGAAGAATGAGAGTTAAATCTAACACGTTGTGTACTGTAGTTTCCCTTTGCTCCTCTTGTTTGAATTCCATCAATGACGGCATAAGCAAGGTCTAACTCATCTTCAAAAGTTTTCGCGGCTAGTTCATTTTTCTTGAGATGTTGCCACTCCAATTCAATTGGATTCATTTCAGAACAGTATTTGGGTAGAAAGAAGATATACAAACCCATTTCTTCCCACTTTGACCATAATTGCTGAACTTCTTTACATCGATGTATTGGGCCGTTGTCCTGCACGATGACTCTAATACGTCCAGATTTTTGAGCTTCAAGTGCTTCAAGTTCCATCATCTGAATATAAGACTGGCGTGAAACACCACCAATCACCAGACCGTAAACAAAGCTGACTATTGGTTGGAGGAAACCAATGATACTTAACCTTCTTCCCCGACGCTGACTTTGTTCTAGACGTTTTTGCTCACCTCGGAAGTAATAGCTATAGCTAGGTTCACTCCAGGCACAAAACCCTGATTCATCCACATACTTTAAATCTATTTCTCCAGCCGCCGCAGATAATTCCAGCATTTCTAAATCTGCCTGTTTGATTTGCTGTATTACAGGGTCTTGCTTTCCTTTGTGGCTTTTTCTAGTTCGCTTCCAAATGATCCCCTTTTTTTCAGTACCTGTCTTAACCAGTCAGGACTTAATTTTACCGAACGTTCTTGTTCTAACTTTTGGGCTAACTGAACGCTGTTATATGTGCGTGGTTCTTGCTCTAAACATTCTTCTAAAAACACTATGTCAGTTTCCGCCCACCTCGATTTTCCTCCCCGTCCTGGTTTCTCCCAAAGTCCTTCTAAACCTAGCTTCTCCCATTTATGCAACACTTCTCGTACCGTTTGTGCCGTCCAATTAAAGTGAGCTGCTATCTTCTCTACGTACCAACCATGTGCGCTCAATCTAATCACTTCTGCTCTGTCTTTCACTTTCTGAGGTACATCTGCCGTTCTCAGGTTCAACAGAGTTTTATCTTGCTCTCTAGTCAGAAATACCCTTAAACGGCTACCCATGTCGCTGTTACCTTTGTAAACGCATTGTACGTATTTACTTATCTTTACATAGTTTGATTTTTTCACCTCGTTCTACTTACTTCGTGCAATTCAATCTTTTGTTCAAATACCAACAGCCAAACTTAAAGAACGAGTTAAGCAACTTTTGCTTCGTCGAACTGATGTTGAGAAGTAAGAATCTGTAAACCTGATTTTAGCGACCACTGAGGTATGAAATCTAACAATGAAAATGTATTTGAAATATCAGCTTGTGAATGCTGAATGTCTCCTGAACGAGAAGGCATAAAATTAATTTCTGATTGTTGTTGAGAAAAACAAGTTTTGAGAATATCAACCAACTCAATCAGAGAAGTATGTGTGCCATTACCTAAGTTACAAATTAAAGAAGATCCAGATTTTAGGGGAGTAATTAAAGCTTTAGTAAATCCATTTGCCACATCTTTAACATATATAAAGTCTCGTGTTTGTGTTCCATCTCCATATATAGTTATGGGTAAACCTTGCTGCATAGCATCTACAAAGATAGAAATTACACCAGAATATTGGGAATTAGGTTGTTGTCTAGGGCCAAATACATTAAATAGGCGCAATCCTACAAATGAAAAACCTAATTGTTTGGCAAATAACCTGGCATATTGTTCACATACCAGTTTTTGTAAGCCATAGGGAGAAATAGGATAAGTCCGTTGATTTTCTGAAATTGGTAGTTCCTTGGGAGTACCATACACAGCGGCGGAACTGGCAAAAACTAGTCTGGGAATGTTTAAGGCTTGACAAAGCTGAATTATGGCGATTGTGGCTGAAAGATTATTGTGATGCGCCTGTAGTGGTTGCAGCCAAGATTGGGTAACCGATGGTGTCGCGGCTAAATGAGCGATTCCATCAATTTCCTCAGTGAAATCTTGGGGTTGACATTGAGATACATCTTTGATTAGTAGTTTAAGATGAGGATGCTCAGGTAAGTTTTGCAAATTACCTGTCGATAGGTTATCAACTACAGTGACATGATGACCATCTGACAACAGCTGTTCTGTAAGATGAGAGCCGATAAAGCCAGCTCCACCAGTGACAATAAAATGCATAATTTTGCGTTGTGTTAAAAAACAAATATTTCCATCAAGTTTGGAGGTGAACCTAAGTCCATCTCTGCATTACTCTGTTTCCTATCCGTCCAAACAAAGTTTATTTATTAAGTAAATTCTCTCCCAAGCAGTTTAAGAAACTTAGACGTGCAGTGGACTCTTTCCCTTTTTGGTCGGCTGCTGTGTGACAACAACTATGGCTGTCTGAACCGGATCGGTTAGGTAACGAACGTAGTGATACCCTTCACCTGTAATTCCTGCGATTGCTTCGTAGTAATGCCATGCGTAATACTATAGGCATACATGAAAACCATATTTGGCAGCAAGCGATCGCATTTGCTGAGTATCCAATTTTCTCAGATGTCCTTCTTCAGGAAGACCTAGTTCCAAAAGCAGTTCATACACACGTCTCTTTTTTCGGGTAGGCCATTCATCCATGTAATCGCCTTGATAACGATTGTTATAAAATTGGGATGCGTTATTTATATCGTTAAGCTCTAACTGTAAAATACCGCCAGGTTTCAGGATGCGGTAGAGGTTTGCAAGATCTGTCTTTTTCATGTATCTATTCTCCTCGGTAAGTATTTAGTCAATATTTATGTATTAATTACTTAATTTACAGATATTTCTATATTTAAGCAGATTTATGATTTCTAATAATTCCTTCATAGTAAACCAGGAGTTCTTTCACTGTTTTTTCAATAGCAAATTCCTGAATTTTCCACTTTGCTGCTTGACCAATTTCATTCAACCTAGGGTGCATCCATACTTCATTTATTTTGGTAGCTAGTGCATTTACTTCACCCACGGGTACAAGAAAGCCTGTCTCTCCTTCGATCAGCAGTTCCTCAAAACTAGCACCAACTGTCCCGATGATAGGTTTACCCAATCCCATAGCTTCTAAACAAGCATTAGGTAAGTTGTCAATTAAAGAGGGTAGGACAACAAGTTTAGCGCCAGCAATGACAGGATATAGCTGGTTATGGGGTATCGGCTGAATAAATATGAGTCGTTCTGTATATTGACTACATAAGGAAAGGGCATATTCCTTCATAGAAGGTGGTACGTCTTTACCTACAAAAACAACATAACAGTCTGGATACTTTTTAAATACTTGAGGGAGCGCTTGAGCTAATATATGAACTCCTTTATGGAGTTGAAAACGACCGAAAAATAGCAAGTATTTTTTGCCTTGTAAGTATTCATTAAAGATAGAGTAATCCCAATTCAACGTTTCTAAGTAAAAAGGTGTGCGAATTACCCGAACATGATTGATTTTTGCTTTTTCGGCTAATATTTTCTTAAGGGTATAACTTGGTGCATAAATATGTTTTATATGATGCATCTGTAGCCACTCTAAGTATTCAATAATTCGCTCATCGCGATTGCGTGGTGATCCAGACATTTCCAGCCAGATTGGACGATATGAAGAAATACGTGTTACCTGTGGAATAGGCAAAAGAAGGCCTGAAACCACACCACACGCATTCCATTCGGGAAACTGAACAATATTGAAAGGCTGTTGCTTGTGTAATTCTAAAAGTTTGCGATAAACCTGAAAGCTAAAGGCCAAACATTGTGTTGTTTGGGGAATACGGTATCGAGTTACTTGATTTAGTCGTTGTTGGATTTTTCCTGAAGTTAGGCGATGAATATAAATACCTTCATGTTCATATTCACTTTGATCAATTTCTGAGAGGACAACAATATGAACCTCATGCCCTAAAGAAACTAATGCTTTAGCTACTCGATGTAGATAGTTCGCCAAACCACCACTAAAATATTTTTCAGTTACATATTCTGTCGTAGCAAATCCAATACGCATATTTGTTGATATGAATTAAAATGAGTAAACTTTATTTTTTACAAATTGTAGTGATGCCAATACCAACTTCACTCTCTCCAGATGAAGTTGAAGCCCTAGTTTCTAACTCCTCCAAGGCTGCGTACAAAATACGATGTCCTTCATCCAGCCAAGTTTTGTAAGCGGCTTTTCCTGCTAAAGCTGTATGCCTGCGTATATCTGAATCTTGCAGTAGTTTCAATGCTTCTACATAATCTTGGATGGTGCGACAAACGTAGTAAGCTTCTTGTAATGGTTCAACACCACGAAAGGTTTGGTAACTACCTACCACTGGCAAGCCAGAAGCTAATGCCTCTACCATTTTAATTTTACAACCCCATCCAATTTCGATTGGAAGACATGTAATATCCATATCTTGCATGAAAGCCTGCAAGTTTTCGACATAATCGTGAATTAAGAGAGTTTTTGAAGCATATTTGCCATACATCTCATAACTACCCCATCCTACTATATGGAACCGAAAAGCCCCAGGCATTGTTGCTTCTACAGCAGGAATAATTTCATTTATAAGTTTATGGGAACCCCTAATAGTTGGTTCATTACCTTCAGCGTGTATACCTACATAGATAATATCTAGTGGAGTTTTATCTTCTTTGATAGGAATTGTTTCACCGTCTACAAAGGGTAGAACCCAATCTTTACTAACAGAGCCTTTATAAAGTTTGGACATAAAGCGTAGATCGCTGTGAGAAATAAAAAAAAGACGATCTGCAATACGGTACATAAGCTGCTCTTTATAGAACATTTTAACAAGGTTCGAACACAGTCCTATAGAGCATGAAAAAGCTCTTTTTGGAAAGCTATAACTTTGCCAAGTCAACCAAGGTCTGCTTGTCAGGGTCTTATCAATCAGATGAGGTAATTCAAAATTATGTGGGCGAAACCAAAGCTTTGCTCCATTTATATTTAGTGCAGCGACTAGTGAGGAAAAATGGGCATACTCACACCAAACTACTTGAGGCTGGTATAAATCAATTAGATTTTGCAGTGTTGATATGGTTTGTGGGTGTTCTTTCAACGCCCAATAATCAACTCTTCGTTGAACAGCATGGCAAGTAATATCTATAGGTACTTGATTATTAAATGTTTTTAAATCTGATTCTGTTGTCCATCCACATACTATTAAAACTACTCGCCAACCCGCACTATGAAAGAAGTTAATATGACCCCAAATATCGCGCTTATTTCCTTGGTTAGGAGGATATGGTATGTCTGGGCTAATTACTACAATTGTTTTTGTCATTTTTATTTATAGATTGGAATTAAGAGTATTTAATCATAAATACCAATTTTCCTGAGACTTTGTGTTAAAATATTCCGGTATATGGTTTTTATTTTTTGATAGAATGAACTGACCAATTGATTCCTCATAATTAAGATTAATTTTCTGTTGTTTTATTAAGATTTACTCCAAGATTTTAGTAATTTAAGTTATTTAAAAAACTGTAGTTTTTAAGCGAAACATCAGTTTTTGACAAAGCAGGAGTTAATGTACTGCCTCCAAAAGTAAATCAAAATTATTAGATGCTTTATCTTTTACTTTTGGGAGCTCATTTTGAATACGCAGAGAAACCTGTTGACGTTTTTCCCAACAATCGCGTATTGTTTCACAAGCTAGATCGGGATTCATAAAATTCTCAATAGGAATTAGTAATCCTTGATTTAATAAATCAATACCAACAAGATCGGCCATAATACCCTCTGCTTTAACTGAGTAGCCCACTGCAACCGTGCAAACCCCACTGCATAGACCAGCTATGGCAGCATGGGTACGTTCAGCAATAACGAGATCACAAGCAGAAATTAACCCCTTAAATTCTGATGCTGTATGGTCTGCCCCAGCAATATGAACTCTGGGGTTATAGTTCAATTCTCTAAGCAAAAGAGTAGCAAGAATTCGATCGTCACTTTTTGGTACAGGCTTTTGAACGTGTGGGATGATAAGTACCTCAGCATCAAGTTCATCAAGGATCATCATCACAACCTTTTTCCAGGCTTTCAAATGCTGAGTGTAATCCAAACCTGATGCGTAACCACAGATTCCTTGGCTAGTCGAAATAGCAACAATAGGGCGATCGCCTGTGATGCCGTAACTCTTCAGCATATTATTCACTTGCTCTACAGGTGGTGCTGGCAATAGAAATGCTGGATCAGCAGTTAGTTTAACTAATTCTGGAGAAAGACCAAGGTCTTCAGTTAAATATTTATAAGTCAGCTTTTCGCGTACAGTGATCAGCTTTGAGTAACGTGCAACCTCAAGCCATGATTCAGCTTGCTCGTCCGTCTTGTAGGGGCTAATGGACTGAGCCAAAAAAATTATAGGTACACCAGCTTCTAGTGATAATTTCAATGGTTTGAGGTGAGGCGAGATGTCATATTCAGGACTAAAAACATCACCACCAGATGCGATAACAGCTGAGGCGTTATGAATTAAAGGAGAAGTTGAAGGTAATTTATACAAAGGCAGGAGTTTTGCCAATAAACGCTTTTTAGGACTTTGGGGTAAAGCTTGTAGGTGCTTACTTTCTAATTCCAAATTAACATTATAATCTTGTAACCGAATTTTATCGTAGTCAGGTGTTGGTGTTAGAAGACTTATTTCTATTTTTGAATTGCGTTGGCGTAATTGCTCAATTGTAGGTATGACGAATGCCTCAACCCCTCGATTGTGCATTCCTGTGATTCCTGTAATAAGTACTTTCATAAGTAAAAATTTCTATGTGATATTTAGTTATTATCCTAGTTTGCAAAATATAAAGATCCAAAAGCAGTTGCCATTCCTTGTAACCAAGGTTGAGGTCCAAAAGTATTAGGATACAAACCTAAACCCATGCAATCTGAGAGTGAACCGTCTATCAACCCATTTGGATGTGTAACTTCGATGATTCCTTTTATGGCCTTTTCAGTTACTGTACTAAATGAGTTATCTAGGATACCCGCCTTAATACCTCTAAGAATGCTATAGCCAATGAAACTTGTGGCAGAGCTATCTAGTTTATTTACTCGAAGAGGAATTGCCCAATTCCAGTGACCATCTTCACGTTGAAATTTTCTCAAAGAATTTGCGGCAGATATATAAGATTCTACTAAAAAACAGTAATTGGGGTGATTTTTGGGAACTTCAACAATAGTATCGATTAAACCTAATATATACCAACCTGTACCACGCCCCCAGCCGTGCATACCTAGCCTTTTAGCTCCATCTGCATAATATCCATGATATGGAAGATGAGTATCACTATCAATGTTAGCTTCAATAAACTGCTTGAGCTGATTTAGGCTTAATTCTAATGCGTTTGAATTTCCATAAGAACTTGAGTATTTAGCCAAAAATGGACAAATCATGCCTAGTGTATCTACAAGATTTTGATTCATTTTGTTGTAAGGAAGACAACCATCTAATTCACGAGGTAAAGTAAATAATAAAGTATTTAAAATTTCTTCAATTGCTATCTTATATAGAGGATATTGTGTAATTTGATCAAGATAAATTAGAGAGTAGCCTTTCATAGCTTGAGGTACTGACTCAATTTGTTTCTTCCAGTTCCCATTTTGATTTATTTGATAGTTATAAGCTTGTTTTAAAGCTATTAATGTATGCTCATCTGATGTCAATTTATGATACCATATAGCCCCTAGAGCATTTACAGCCATAGGCCACCTTTCATCATATGTCTTATGGTTATGATTATTTCGTATTTTTGTGGGTATAAAATCTAAAAATCTGTTCTTAAAATTATATTTATGTTGAATAAGTTCTTGATTATTTATAGCTGCTATTGCCTGCAACCATTCCATACTATTGTTCATATTAATAATGTTCTTGTTAGGGCTATTTGCTATAAAAATTTTTGAATTAAATATCATTTTGAATAAAATTATTCAGTTGATTTGCAAAACCACTATATATTAATGCTTTAATAGAACTTGTCTCATTCATTTCAAACAGAATTCTCAACACCTACGATATTCCAAGTTCGTGGCTGATAAAATAAACATGTATTGTTATTTTCTTTAGCGTTTACTTTAAATCTCAATGATTCAACAGAATCTAGATGATACAATTTGTCTTTTTTTACATAAATAGCCATAATATATGCCCCAAGCCTTAAACCAAGGTAAGGCATTTCTATTTGTACTTCATGTTCTCCTGGTAAAAAAGATAATGGATTTCCATCGTTCGCACTGTTAAAGAGTAAAATTCTTTCTCCTCCTTCTGCTAATCCACTAATCGAAATAGTTAAACCAACATTATCAATCTTTTCGGAAATTTTGCATCTAATACAAAAATAAACATGTTCACCACTTACAGGTATTTTAATAATTTCTTTTTGACAATTTTTGAAATAAACGGCAAGTATTTCAAAACCTGTATTTTCTCTGTTAGTTTTTTTGGTAATGGAAAATAATCCTACAGATTTTTCTACCTCTTGCCCAATAAAAAGATCCTTTTCATACTGATTAACAATTGAACTTGTGTCACTAAAACCCAAAAACTTACCTGGTGCAAGATATACTGAAGAATTACATATAGTTAATATTACATGGGAGTTATGGCTAACTAGTATAAAAGACGTTCCTTGCTCACGAAGTTTATGTAGCTTTTGAAAACATTTACCTCTGAAGCGGCTATCTCCCACTGCTAATACTTCATCAATTAGGAGAATATCTGGTTCAGTATGAATAGCACTTGCAAATCCTAACCTTGCAGCCATTCCAGAACTATAACTCTGCACTGGCGCATCAATCGCATCACCAATTTCTGCAAACTCTATAACTTCATCAAATATCTCATCAATTTCCTTTTTAGACAATCCCAAAATTGCCATATTGGCATAAATATTTTCTCGTCCTGTCAAAATAGGATTAAATCCTGCTCCCAAGGCAATTAATGGCGCTACTCGACCATTAACTTCTACACAACCAGTATCTGGCTTAATCAAACCTGCAATAATCCGTAGTAGTGTTGATTTTCCACTACCATTTTTCCCCACTAAGCCTAATGCTTCTCCTCGACGCAATTCAAAACTGACATTATTTAGCGCCCAAAATTCTTTTTCTCGCAGTTTATCACTCTTTTCTCGTAGCCCGAATAATTCGGCGGTAATATCCCGAACACCATACATCAAAGATCGCTTTAAATCTCGACAAAACTTTTTAGAAACTCCCTTAACTGAAAGGACAATATCACTTTCATTAGCCTGTGATTTTGCTGCTATTGTTTGCTCATTGATAATTGTCATAATTATGAACTAATCCTCTCAATTACAAAAGGCATTGCTAAACGATAAATAATCCAAGCTAACAGTAATCCTAAAATTGCAATTAAACTCGCTACCCAAAATCCTTGAGGGTCAGAAATTACGCCTATTGTTGCTAATTCTCGCGTTGTTACTAACAAAGGTGTAACCGGATTTAGCTTCAAAATATTGCCAAATACTCCTTGACTGGGAACTGGATAAACTACTGGTGTAAGAAATAACCAAAATCCAGTAATCAAGGTTAATCCCCTAGAAAAGTCCTGGTATAAAGCGCTCATTGGTGCTAGCAACAGACCAATAAAGATTCCTAGCAATACTAAATGAATCAATGCTACTGGCGCTAGAATTACACTCCAAGTAACGGGGATTTGAAACCAGATAAATAAGCCCAAAATTAAGATGAGCTTGATGCCAAAGTTAAAGAATACTTCTCCTAATTTGGCAACAATCAATGCTTCATGGGGAAAGTTAATTCTTGCCAACATTGACTTGGCATTTGTTATTGCTTGGGGCGGCCCATTTAATGCCTCTGTGAAGGTTTGCCACAGTGTCATACTGAACATGACATAGGCAGGATAAGGTAACTCTGTATTACCAATATTGATAACACCATTACTTTTGGCAAAAGTAAAACCAGCTGCCGTAATTATTGGCGGAATAAATGCCCAAAAAATTCCTAGAAATGATTGACGATATTGAGCGCTAATATCTCGTACTAAGAGTCGCCAAGCTAATTCTTGAGATGCTAATAAATCTCGTCCCATTTCTTTAAAGAACTTAAAGGGATGTCGGATTCGACTTTCAGATGTGTAGACTAATTTAGTTGGTCTTAATTCCGCTTTTTGTATTTGCTGAGAGCGTTTATTTTTCAATTGACTCATATATAAATCCCATAACTGGAATCATGATTTTCACTAAATTGAACATAATCGATCAATGACAACATTGCTGTTACATACTATCTGAGTCTATAAATAATTCATAAGAAATGTGATTGATCACGAATATTGATTTGTTTAATTCATACAATTAATACTCTGTGATAACTTTGGTTTGTTTTAAGAAATATTAGGTCTGATTACCAAACTTTAGGTATTACTGAATTTGAAATCTTTATGTAAGATTTTATTCTTTAAACTACGCTTGAGTGAGCGTATAGCAGCATATTTATCTGCACCAATATAGTGGGTAAAAAATATTCCCCAACTCAAATGTATAAAATTCTTAGATAAACGTAAATTAGGGTTATGTAAAAGTGCTTGATTTCGGCAATAAATTGCTTGCTTGTAGTTACCGCTGTATAAGGATACCCAAGCTTGGTAGCGGTAAAAATAGGCATAGGCTCTGTTTCTCAAATACAGCAACTCTAAAGGAACAGATTGAAATGCTTTCTCAATAACTATCCGCGCATTAGTAAGCATATGCTGACAGTCTTTAGACATATTTTGACTATGCTGACGATAAAGAGTTAAAGGTTCTTTAATTACTGCAAAAGGATAACGATAAGCAATACGAATCCACATATCCCAATCAGCTGTACCAGATAAATCACGAGCAAATACACCGATAGTTTCAAAGCAACAACGGCGGACTATTGCTGCACCACTACTAACTGAATTGATTACAATAATTTGCTCCCAGATATTTCCCTCTAAATGGGGACTCCATTGTTCACCTGTAGGTTTATCTGTTTCATCAATTAAAATTGTCCAATTATGTACCAATCCCACAGATGGATTATCCTCGAAGCAACGGACTTGTTTCTCCAGCTTTGTCGGTGCCCATAAATCGTCAGCATCTAAAAATGCTATATACTCACCTTGTGCCTGAGCAATGCCTGTATTGCGCGCTCCCGACAGCCCTTGGTTTTCCTGCGAAATTACTTTAACACGCTGATCTGTCACACTAGCAGACCAGTCTAAAATACAATCTGAACTGCCATCATTAATAATTAAAACCTCAAAATCTGTGAAAGTCTGCCTTAAAACACTCTCTAAAGTTTTTGGCAGATAAGTCATCGCATTATAAGCGGGAATGACAACGGAAACCTTAGGCATATTTTAATCCATTATTTAATAAACTAAAGATAAAATAACCGAAATTGATTTTGCAACCTTTAAAAATTGCCAGCGAAAAAAATGGGTTAAACTTCGCACTCCCTCGTAGCCATGTGAACCAAACCAGCGTATTAACAAGATTGCTAAACTCAAACGGATAAATTTATCTGAATAGCGGATTTTCGGATGATGTAATATAGCTTGCTGCCGGAAATAAATTGCCTTTTTGTAGTTGCACTCATCTATAGCGACCCATGCTAAACCTAAGTTGATACTGGCATAAGTTCGGTTTCTCAAATGTAGTAGCTCTAAAGGTGCAAACTGAAATGTTTTCTCTATAAAAGTCCGCAAACCATGAATCATTCCCTCACGATTTTTGGTTGTATTTGTAGAATGCTGTCGATAGAGTGTCAAAGTTTCTTTGACTACTGCAAAGGGATAAATAGCAGCAATCCTCAACCACATATCTATATCTTCTGCAAAAGCTAAGTTTGGATCAAATACTCCCACTGTTTCAAAACAACAACGCCGCACCATTGCTGAACTGCTATGACACGTTTCATCAGTTTCTAGAAGTTTTTGCCATACATTACCTTCTGCATGAGAAGCATAAATTCTGCCGATAGGATTTTTATTTTCATCAACTAGAATTATCCAGTTATAAACTAAACCCACCGTTGGTTTATTATCTAAACAACGTGCTTGCTTTTCTAATTTAGTTGGCTCCCATAAGTCGTCAGCATCCAGAAAGGCTATATATTCGCCTTGAGCATGAGCTATACCAGTGTTACGTGCTATGGATACACCTTGGTTTGCTTGCGAAATCAATTTTACTCGTGGGTCTAGCAGTTGAGTAGCCCAGTCTAATATATGGTCTGAGCTACCATCGTTGATAATTAAAACTTCAAAATCTGTAAAGGTCTGCTTTAAAACACTGTCTAAAGTGTCTGGTAGGTATTTCATCGCATTGTAGGTTGGGATGATAACAGAAACTTTTGGCATTTGTTCGCCCTCTATATAAATATTTGATACCTGATTAACAGAGTTATATAATTAAAACATTTCATAATCTCAATAATTTCTGCAAGCCTTTAAATATATGTTTTATAATAATTCTTACGCGATTTTTGAATATGAAGAATAAATTAATATAAAGATATTTATTGATTTGCTTTTTATGGAAATACTTTGAATTCACATATAGCTGGTCTCCTGCTATATCTCCAACTGTGTCTTTTATTTTGCAAAAACCATGTCTTTGCATAAAATTTTCAATATCAACCTTTAAGGGTTGATCTTCATATAAACTAATTGATTCAACTTCCAACCAAATAGATTTTATATTATTCAAAAAATCTGCTGCACCTTCAAGGACTTTTAATTCTGCTCCTTGAACATCCATATGAATAAAATCAATACACTTAATTTCATAATTTATACAAAAATTTTGGAGAGTGTCTGTATCTACTTGAATAACCTGATTAAACGTTAACCACGGTGCATATTCTATGTGTTTATCAGGTGGAAGTAAGGAGCTAGACTTATTGCCAAAATTCCAATCATCAGTTTTAGGTAAATTTTCTGGTTGTCCTGAAGACACATAAAATAAAGCTTTCCCTTTTTCGTTTGACAAAGCAATAGGTAAAACTTCTACATTATTAGTTGAATATTCTTTTAAGTTAGCATATAGTAAAGATAAATTATTTGGTAATGGTTCAAAAGCATATACTTTTGAGTTAGGGAAAAGCCTCGAGTATTTAATTGAATCTTCTCCTTCACAACTACCAATATCAAAAATTATTATTTCAGACATAGTATCAAACAATTCTTTTAGTTCATGCTCAATAGGAGAAGGTGTATTTATGTAATTTTCTATTGTTAGTCGCATATATTAATTTATGGTCTAAGGATAGTTTGAATTGTTAGCAAATAAATACGGACAGAATAAATTAAGCTACTTTATGAATTTTGAAAAATATCTTAAATTAAATTCGATATTTTCTAAGAAATAGTTAATGCACAATCTACCTTAATAGTTATCTGAAACTATCTAGCTACTGGTATATTAAACCTATTTTCTGAAAGATTTTATTGAAGCGATTCACATAGGTGTGTTCATTCAAAGTCCGCTCGTATCCAGCCTTAGCAATAGCAATTCGCTGCTCTTCATTTTTTAAGTAATACTTTATCTGATTAATTAGATCATCATTATTATCAAAACACTCTACTTCTTTACTAATTTGGTAATAGTCTTCCAAATTTTCTGCTTTACCAGTCAATACAAATCCACCACATCCAGGAACTTCAAAATTTCGTCCTTTAATTTGTGCATAATTTTGTTGACCATGAGATTTAGGCTGTTCTAATACAGAGTCAACAGATAGAAAATTCTGGAATTTATTATACAACTCATTACTTTTGATTTTTACCCTATCACCATATGGAATCAGATCAAGACAGCGAGAAGCTAATCTTTTAGCATAATTGTTTCTTCTTCCAACCATAAAGGAGTTTTGCAGGTTTAGGTTAATACGGCTTTGGTTAAATACTTCAATCATCTGCACTTGTGATAGACGTCCTGTGTTCCAGCCTTTTCCCCATACGTGAACCTTTATTCCTGATTGAACTAGTGCCTCGATTACCTGTCTTCTATTACTATGAGGCTGACCCACAAAAGTTACATCATATTTAAGTGGCAAATCTAACTTGCGATATAAAAAATGATTACAGCCCCATTGGCTTTTGATCACATTGTGGTATCCCATTTGTGCATATTTCGGTAAAGCACTTTCGGCTGTGGTAACTACCCAGTTAAAGCAAGGTGCCCAAAAGCAAGAAAAATTGTCAAAGCGCCAGTGATCATCGGCAAACCAGTTGAGGGTAATAGTATCAGTATTTTCTGAAATTTCTCTAACTATTTTAGGGTCGAGTTCATTAGTGAATAAAAACGTAAACATCAAGTCGGGTTTTTCAACTTTAACTATTTCCATTAAACGACTATTCATCGATAAATGTCCATACTGATGCAACAAGCTCATAAAGTCGAAGTAGATAATTTCGTGACCAGTTTTAATCAGCGATTCGTAAAAATTATAATGCTCAAAGCTATAACCTTGCTCTGGTTTGCCCTCGTCATACTTCATACCCACGTAAAGAATTTTGAGCCTCTTATTACTAATGGATGGATTAGTATAAGCTATAGATAAATCGGAAATCATTTAATATTTCTCACTTGAATAGATGAAACTTCTTTGTACAAGACTTGATAAGAGTTTGCGTAGTGCATAAATCAGATTTAACAGATGAGTGTAGCTATTAACTCCAAATATTTGCAGTGTGAGAATAGCTACACTCAGGCGAATATACTCCCAACAGTGGCGTAGCTGAGGATAGTAAACGAGAGCCTGCTGCTGAAAATTCTGTGCCTGTATATAATCGCACTCCCTGTTTTCCAAACATTTCCAAGCAAGACGGAGGTTAGCATGACCATAGCTTCGGTTTTTTAAATACAGTAGTTCTGGTGGTGCAGTGTCAAATGCTTTCTCTATGACTATACGGTAAGCTGTTTCAATTGATCGCCAATTTTTGGAAGTGTTGTTAGTGTGTTGTCGATATAGCATTAAAGGTTCTTTAATTACTGCAAAATGATAATGAGCAGCAATGCGAATCCACATTTCCCAATCTTCTACATCAACAGGGAATTCATTCTGACGAGGCGAAAATAGACCCAATCTTTGAAAACAACAACGACGAACCATAACTGAAGAACAAGCTACTGTATTTTTCTCAACTATTTGTTTCCATACATCACCTTCTGCATTCGAATTCATAAATTTCCCGGTAGCTTTCCCTTCTTCATTAATTACAGCCATCCAACTATGTACTAAACCAATTTCCGGATTATTATCCAAACACCGAACTTGTTTCTCTAATTTAGTTGCGTACCATAAATCGTCAGCATCCAAAAATGCTATATATTCTCCTTTGGCTTGATTAATTCCCGTGTTGCGTGCTACCGATACACCTTGGTTTGTCTGCGAAATTAATTTCATTCTTTTATCAGTTAGCTCAACTATCCATTCCTTGATATTATCTGAGCTACCATCATCAATAATTAATACTTCAAAATCACTAAAAGTTTGCTGCAATACACTAGAAATAGTTTCTGGTAAATACTGCATTGCATTATAGGCTGGAATTATAATAGAAACTTTTGGCATAAATTCAGGGCTATTTTCTTTTAAAATTGTGATTTTATTAAGCTCTTTTAAGCCACGTCAAAGTATTTTATAACCTCATTATGTGTAAAAATATTTTTCAGTAATAATGGGTCTACTGAACTTTTTAAAACACCATAATCTCTGGTGGCAAATCTCAATTGTAATACCAAACGATCTTTAAGTATTGGGCGAGTCGCCTTATGAAAACAATAGGGGTCTTCAATAAAACCAGACCCGGCCTCTCCACCAATAGTTAAAATATCTTCATGGTTGTAATAGTCAAGAACTTCCTGGTCTGTCCGCTGAGTTAGAGAAATAATTTGGGTAATTTTCTTTTTTGTATGGCTACCAAGTATGCAAATATGCGGACCACTCTGTAAATCTACATCAGTTAAGTAAAAGAAAAATCTCAGGCAACTATAGTCATCCTGGTCATAATGAAAGAAACCAGCTGTTTTACCAGCATCATAATTTGTTTCGTCAACGGCAAATGTCCACCAAAGCCTGGCATCTGTAAAAATTGGTTCTGTTTTCATATATTTTGCTGCAATCATCCTGATAGCTGGATCATCACTAAGTCTCTTAATTACTGGACAAAGAACATCTACATTGAAGTATGTTGCGATAGAAAAAGGGGCTTTGTTTTTTTCTTCTGCTTGTTTTTTTTGAGAATAGGAGAAACCGCATTTGCTATCTAAATTACCATAACAATCTGTAGATAGAGCAAACTTCATTATTTTCCAAGAAATATTTTTTGGTAGTTTTATACCTAAATAGCAACCATATTTATTTAAAGAATTAACAACCTGATCTACATCTATTTCTTGAAAAACGGATTTATTTAAATCATAGTGATTTAATTCAGGCTTTCTAGATATTTTTTTGAATAAATTCCTAAAAAATACAAATCGACTCAACATAGAAATCACAGTCCATTGAGGATTTATGATTGTCTGATGATAGTGTATTTGTAACCTTGAATTCAATTGTCGAAGTTTTTTGTCCATCTGTAAAAAATTAGTATATTGATAATAAATTGATTTCATTATGCCATCCTCAAACACAAAAATTAGCAAACTCATGAGGTTCTATACTCATTTAAGGTAGGATTAATAGTCAGTTCTAAATCACTTTCTAAAGTGTGTGTAGATAAGTTAGTCGAAGTACTATTTAGAATACGAATAATCTTTGCTGGGTTGCCTGCAACTACAGCACCTTGAGGAATGTCTTTTATAACTACAGCACCTGCTCCAACGACAACATTATCCCCAACTTTGATTGGTCCAATAATTACAACATTTGAGCCGATATCTACATTGTTACCTATTCGTGGTGAGGCGCTTATAGAACCATCTAGTAATTTTTTATTACCAATAGTTGTCGAATGTCTCAAGGTACAATTTTCACCAATTATGGTTTCGCAATTAACAACCAAACCATGACCGTGTTGAAGTTTAATATTTGACCCTATTTTTGTATTCCAAGGTAATTCAATACCCAATATATATTCTACTATTAATTGATAAAATAAGCGATAAATTTTTGATATTTTTTGTCCACAAAATGGTAAATCAATGATTAATTTATTCAAGCGAAACATCGATAAAACAATGCGGGACTTGAAGCTTGTATCCTGATTATTTTGCCAATCCTGGAATAAGTAATCAATTATGTTATTCATATTTTCTCGGAAATAATCTTGTCAACAGAGTGATATTCAAGTTATTTGAAAGTCATATTTTCTCTAATTTGCTTTTCATTCCAATTCCAGCCAGCAACGGCTATCAAAGTCCACCAGTAGAAGAATAAGGTAGTATGGCTCCAAATATTCTCGGTAATCATTCCCACATATATGGATGTCAGCATAGCTAACAAAATAAAACACAAGTTGCGTTGTTTACTCCCGTAAGGTGTCTGCTGAATTAATTGCAAAAGATATGTGAACTGAGCAGCAAAGAATGCCAAAAAAGTTACTAAACCAATAATTCCTCCTTCTACTAAAGCCCGGATGTAATCATTGTGGGGAAGAAGTCCATTACCTGCCACTGGTATACTTAGACCCAAACCATAACCAAAAATTGGACTAATTTTCCAAGCATTAAGTAGTGAATACCATTGAGAAAGCCGCCAGTTAAAGCTATTAAAGTCTCCCTCTGACAACAGAATTGCCCGTGATATATCGATATCTGGATTAAGTAGTGGTGTTTGAGTAATAGAGACTAGACGTTGTTGCCCAAACTCTGTACTAGCAAAGAGGGCTATGACTAAGCCGAACAACAACATTCCACCAATTAGCTTGGCTAAATTTAACCGAGGAGTAATTAAAACTAGGATAAAAACTGCAATCATTAATAAGCTAAACAGAGTGTTAGTACTAACAAGGAAAAAACACAATAAGCCCAATAAAATTAACCAAAACCAGTGTTTCTGTGTCCAGTTCAGCTTCCACAACACAAGACTGATAAACAGTAACAAAAAAGTAGCAAAGGTATTTGCTATACCGAAAGTACCTACGATGCGAGGATTTGCTTGAGATATCTGCAATAATCCTATTGTGATTGGTAAGAGGATAGCTAAAAACAGGCTAGAAATCACTTTTTGGGGAGGAAGTTTATCCTTGAGTTGCATTACTAGTAAATAGACCATCACCCAAGAAAATAGACGTACCCACTCACGGATACTAGCTGGCAAATATGAAGCATCTAGCCCCAATACTCCTAAAGGTAGAAGGATGACCCAGATTCCTTGTAATGCTACCCAGCCAGCTAAAAACCACCAAAAGCGATCTGTGTGAACAGTGCGACCTGTCAATAACAATACTGTGACATACAGCAAAGTTAAAGCATCTAACCCAATAGCAAACACAGCTGGTATCTGTTGAGCAGAAAAAACATCCAAGGAACTACGCAATATTAATAGCCCCAATACGGCTTGCTCAAACTTGGCAAAGAAGTAACAAACCGTTCCTACTGCAACTACAGCTAAAACTAGTAACCGAGGATTAGCTCCTGCTAAAAATCCAGAAACTATACCAACTCCCACGCCTATCAATCCCAACAATATTGCTAAAACCAAATAGCGACTGGAGCGGTGATTAGTTAACATCTTCAGACCTCATGGTAGATGCTTGAGCTGTCAAACGCCTGTTTGATTGATATCCATTGTGAGTATCGCGGTAATACTCTTGGGTCATACTGGTCATTTCATTTACCACAACTCCCAGTACGGGTATGCGATTTTCAGTTAATTCTGATACTGTTTTTTGCAGAACTTCCTTGTGAGTTACGTTGGGACGTGTAACCAAGATGATGCCATCACTCTGCTGAGTCAATGTCGCAGCATCAATACTTGCACAGAGAGGAGGTGTATCTATAACTACTAAGTCAAAATGCGCTTCTGCTTCTGCTATTAGAGATTTCATGGCTGTAGACTCTAGCAATAGAGAAGGATGTTGGTGTAGTTCACCGCAAGTTAGAACTGAAAGATTTTCAATTCCTGTTGGCTGAACGACTTCCAGCAGAGATTGATTGTTTTCCAGCACATCGCTAATTCCTGGGGTTGCAGCTAAATTAAACAACTGATGTTGTACAGGTCTATGCAAGTCAGCATCAATAATCAAAGTCCGGCGCGATAACATGGCGGAGACAGTCGCTAGGTGCGAGGCAACAATTGACTTACCTTCACCAGAAAGGGAACTACTGACAACAATTACTTGCAAGTTTTCAGGATTGCGAAATTCTAAAGTTTTGAGGAGCATACGGTATGGCTCAACCAAACTGACATCGTGAAGGAAAGTTGCTGCTGAATCTAGCTTTAAGGTTTGAGCAGTTAGACGTGGCAATATTCCTAGTAATGGTAACTGAAGCAGTTCTTCTGCTTCCGAAGCATCTCTTAAGGTGTTATCCAACACCTCCAATAACAGCACAATGCCAACGGCTAAAATCATCCCGAAGACACTAGCTATGAATAACACTATTGACAGCTTTGGCGATGCGGGTGAATCTGGTATTGTTGCCCTGGCAATAATGCGGATATTACTTACCAGTTGAGCTTCTGCTATCCGTGCTTCTTCAAATTTTGTTTGTAATAATTTGAGAGATTCTGCCGCCTCTTCTCGTTGGCGAACTAAAGCGGTTAGGGGTTGTTGTTGTATTGGTAGTTGTGCCAGATTCGCTTGGAGTTGGACACGCTGGTTTTGGACAATTATGAGCTTATTTTCCAAGGCTGCGCGCTCAATTTTCTGAAAAATGAGTTGGGATGTCAAGTTCTGGGAAAGCTCGTCATGTGCAACTTGTTCTGGAGCGATCGCACTATTATTAGGTGACACCATAGCCAGTTTTTGGGCATACAACTGACGCAGAGTATCCCGTCTTTCTATCAAGTTGAGCAAAGTGGGATGATCCTCTGTAAACAGCACACGACCTTCAACTACCTGTGCTTCCAATTCCACAACTTTAGCGCGGATTTTTTTCAATTCTTCATCACCACCACCACGCACTGCTGAATAAGCACTGTTAAGATCCCCAGCGCTGGTGATTTGCTCCAAATCACTGATACGAGACAATACTTCTTGCAACTGGCTTAAAAGAGTCCGCTCTTGGGTTTCTGATGTCGCTAAACTATCTACTAAAGTTGTTGTTTGCTTTTCAAAAGAGACTATGCCACTTCTTTGTCTGTAACTGCTTTCCGCTGCTTCAGCCATTGTCAGATACGCTCGCTGTCTTGGAACCTCCGCTTCTAAAAATTTCCTCACAGAGCGAGCTTCTGAGCGGATAGCTTCTACACTTTCTGCTACCATTGCTTCTGAGATAGCATTCAGAACGTTGACAGCTAACAGAGAATCTGGCGATTGATAGCTCAGTTCCAAAATATTTGTAGCTGGAATGACTTTTACTTGCAAACCCTGACTAAGTTCAGCGGTTGTTATTTGTTCTGGGGGAGAAAGTTGAGCGATCGCTCTTTGTAAAACCCGTTGTGATTTAATTAATTCTGCTTGAGTAGCTAGTGGGTTAGAACCGCCTGGTGTAGTTACAGGTACTTGGCTGAGGTCGCGTCCTAATTGAGAAACGCTTACCTGTTTTTCGTCCAGCATTAGCCGTCCTGATGTTTTATATAATCGTGGAGTCACAGCTAAATAAACAACTGACCCACCAATTACTGAAGCAAATGTAGCTATAGCTGGTAGACTATGCCGCTTTAAGACCTTCATTAGTAAAGATGAAATGTTCTTTCCCATTACCTTTGTTTCTTCACCTTAAGTACTCTCTAAAAAACAAAAGGTTGATGCATCCTGGAATTGCCACCGATTTTCTCAGTGCAGATATGTGAAATACTTATTTTTCTAGTGTTGTGGCATAATCAGAGGCTGAGGCTTTGCGCTCAACAACTTTACTGGAAGTTGCATCAGTCCAGCCAACTCCAGCCATATTGACGGAAATAGGTTCGGATTTCTTGATAGTTGCAGAAAAATTCAAAAGTGTTGAATATAGCTTTAAATTTTCAGCAGTAATATATTCCCAGCTATAGTTCAATTTCACATACTTTTGGGCAGCAACAGCCATTGTTGCTAATTCCTGCGGATGATTCACAGCCCAGTTCAGACAATCAATACATGAGTCTAGGTTTCCTGCTGGAAATAGTATGCCACGTCTCGGATTTAATAATTGCTGGTGGGGTGGGATGTCACTAGCCATGACTGGGATACCTTCTTGCATAGCCTCCAGCATTGCTAAAGGTAATCCTTCCAAATCAGAAGGTAGAACAAACAACCCGGCTCCTCGAACAATTTCTGCTAGACGCGCTCCGGAAAGTTCACCTGCAAAGACTATATCTTGATTCTTGGCAATGGTATTTAATAACTGGGAAACATAGGACTTAGTATCGCTGATGCCACCAGCGAGAACAAGTTTCCATCCCAGTGGTTTGAGTTTACTAAAAGCTTCAACGAGTAATTCGGGACGCTTTTCGGGAACAAGTCTGCCTAAAAATAGAATGTAGCGTTTCTGTGTCAAACCAAGGGAGGTACCATAGCCAAAGTTACGATCTGAATCAGCATAGCCGGCAGCAGCGTTAGGAATATAAACTGTTTCTCTACCATAGGTTTGCCAAAAGTAGGATTGCAAGTTTTTTGATACCACAACAATTTCGTCAGCAAAGCGCACTGCGGCTTTTTCACCCGCAAGAATCAGGCGAGTAGAGAAATTGCCCCATTTTGCACGTTGCCAATCTAAGCCTTGACAAGTAACAACAATTTTTGCGGAGGTTGCCAGTTTGGATATGCTGGTAAATAAAGATGGCCCCAAGGCATGAAAATGAATGATATCGTATTGCCTTCTAGAAGCAGCGATCGCTCCTAATGCAGAGCCGATAAAAGCATCTATGCCTCTGAAATCAAAACTAGGTAAGGAAATAACTCGGACACCTTGAAAATCATCATTTTTCATCCAACGACTGTCAGTGTAAGAAGAGCGGGCAAATAAATCAACACTATGACCCTGCGCTACCATCCGGGGATACACTTCTGCACAGTAATGTTCAATACCTCCCTGTTTGGGTGGTAGTCCTTTGACACCAATTACAGCAATTTTCATAAATTTGTTCAGTGAGAAATTAGTTATGCTTCAGAACTAACAGATGAAAAAGTTCGCAATTCCCAACGATTGAGCATTTCTCTGTAGATATTGCTGATGACACTGCTAGCAGCATAAGGGCTTGCAGTCCGCACACAAGAAACACTGGGATAATTTTCTGGCTGTAGTAGTACCTGGCGTATACTATCTGCTATGGATTCTGGAGTACGTTGATTACACACTATTCCACTATCATCTGTCAGTAATTTTGGAGTTTCACCAGTTCGAGTTGTGACGACTGGAGTCCCACTAGCAAGGGCCTCTAGAACCACCAAAGGTAAGCCTTCGTAGACACTAGTCAGAACAAAGACATTGCAAAGACGATGCAACTGTGATAATTCTGTTTGGTTAACTGCTCCTAGCATTGTCGCTCTTTCAGTTAAGCGGAGGATATCAATTTCAGCCCGAATTTTCGTTTCTAATTCCCCATCTCCAGCTATTAGTAGATGAGTATGAGGTTCATTTAAAGCGGCGAATGCACGTACTAATAAAAGTGGATCTTTGTCTGGATGTAACCGACCAGCAAATAAAATAAAACGTGTTTCCGGAACTAAACCCAGTCTCAAAGCCAGTTTATGCCTTTGTGCTTCCCGTTCTTGGTGACTCAATGGATAGAACATTTCGTTGTCAAATGAATTTTTGATGTAGGCAATGCGATCGCTCATACTGGGATAACGCTGGCGATATAATTCGGCAGAATTGCTATTACACGATAAGATTTGGCTAAACTGACGAACTAACAAATTTTCCAAAGCAAAATAGGCTGCTGGAAACCTGCGCCACGTAATTGCTTTTTTATCTCCAGTAGGTTGCATCTGTGCCTGAATATCAGTGTGAATAAACAGGGTTTTTTCCCCGGGCCAATTCAATGCAGTTAAAGTTGGCTCTAATCTATGAAAATGCATGAAATCTGAAGCAAAGCAACGCCCTAACAAGGCAGTTGTATACTTAATTGTGGTTGGAATTAGACCCCGAATATTATCATTTTCTAAAGTAAATAAAGGCAGAAAACTAATTTCTCTCCCAGCAAATTCTGCTTCTTGCCACTTTAGATTTGGCTGAAATCTATCATTTCCTGTTCCTACAAGCCGCAGATCAAATTCGCTAGGTGCGTACTTAATAAATAGGCTTACCAGTGTTTGAATACCACCAATACTAGTATGCCAAGGATTAAACTGGTAAAAAATCGTTAGGACAGGTTTATACATGTAGAGGAAGGATTCAAGAAGGGACAATTGATAGGGGGTGATAGAAGTGAGGAAACATCATGTTTATGAGTGAGGTAAAACCAAAAATTTAAAGCCATGAAGAGCTAAACAAATTTTTCCAAAAACAATTGCTTTGGTCTAAAAAATCAAGGCTTCAAAACCTATACTTGTGAGCGAAAAAGTAGTTTCCAACTATTTACATATCGCTAAAGCCTTTGAGGATGGATTTGTTTAGCGCAATGACATTGGATGTTCTTTACTTGGAGCAATCTTTATAGAAACGATTAAAGCATTGAAAAAAATACAAAAGAAAGACAGTTATATTCTTGATGGATGAGTGTGTTTTACTCTCAAGAGACATTTTTTGTAGATCTAGATAAGACAGATATACGAATTGAAATCCCCATAAAACAGATACTTTGTTTTTGATAACATCTTTAGGGGTTGTACTCAGAATACACACATGTTAGATATCATGTCTAGTCCTTATGCAACACCAATTAATGCTTTTTATTCACATTCATCGGGAAATACAGTTTAGTGATTCCTCAAAGGCTATTTACAAGGAAGATCATGGGTGAGTCCCAGTTTTTATTTTGCAACGAGATAATAACTGTCATTGCGTAAAGCCTCCGAGGGTAATCAGTTAAGAGGCAATAAAAGGATACTCTATATAATAAGCGATCGCACGAAAGTCTGATTTTACAAACTTTGGTAGCTCAGAATATTTTGCCAAGAAAGTTATTAATTATTTTAAATTTTAGAGTTTTATAATTGAGTTTTATGTTTAGCTTTTGCAATTCAAACAAAATAAATAAATTTACCTATAAGTTTTGTCTAAAATTCTACAGATGCGCTGGCAATAAATAACATGGAAAAGAGGCAGAGGGGCAGAAGGCAAGACTCTAGTGATACATAACTCATTCTCTATTAAAAAAATTCGTTGCTCTAGCCTCTAATTCCTAGCCCCTAGCCTCTATTCTCAAACTAGGTATGACCAATTCTCTACTGATATGTTGATGTCCTAATTCAAAGGCTGATAAAAACAGCGTCTTCTCGTTCGTATTGCCTACCCTGACAAGACTCATCTATCCAAGAAGATAAACTACGAGCATGACTATGAGGTGTCGATGGAACTTTCCGAGCAATTTCTTGTGGTTGCTGTTTCGCGTGGTTGCCATTGTTGTCACCGATGGGATTAGGGAACTGGCATAAAAAGATAGTCCCAACTAAACAATTTGTCTTAAGTAGAAGAGTCCAAAACTTAATTGGTATATAAGTTAACCGCGAATCCTTAATTTCTGGTTTGGATAGAACTTTGGCTTTGCTGGGTAAATCAATAGTAATTGCCAAAGGCGATCGCAATGGTTTATGTTGCCGGAGTAAGCTCATTGGTGACTTGGGCCCAGGCGGAGGCGCAACCTTAGTCGCTACTGCAACCGATGACACAGTTTTGTGTATGCCAACGACCTCATTCGTAGCTGTCATTGATGAAACAGGTTGAGGAAGCCGCAGCACTTCAACACTCAGCGGTTCAGAATCTGTGATTTCCGTATGAGCATAGGCAGCAACTTTCGGAGCAACGGTAACCAATGGTACAGATTGAGGTTGGTGTTCGCAATCCTCCTCCTGTGCAGACTTAGTTTCCATCTGGGTTACAGTTAGAGAACTCTCTAAATTTACTAAACGTAACTCTTCATCAGGATTGAAGTTAAGACCTAAAGCCGTGATTATTTTATCGGGATTGTCATTCAAATCGACAATGAAAGGAAGTATTTCATTCAACTGCGATTCTAAAACCGACAAAGTAGCCAAAATAAAACCAGAGGAAGGACGCCGTAGTCCATTGTATGTGCCCCAAACCCTCATGGTGCCAAGCCAAGAACGATTTTGCTCGTAGTAACTCAGCCACTTCATTTTCAATGATTGACGTAGCTGCTGAATATTCATTAGATAGATGCCTCGCTTCAGTCAACAGTGTGTAGTATTTTATATTTTCCAGCACTTATCCCTGGGGATGAAACCGATAATAGAGCATTCGTTTGACACTTTGACCACCTAGTAAATGTTGTTCTACCACTAGAGGTACTTCTTTGGGTTGAACCCCGCTATACCAAACCATATCTGGTAATACCAGCACCATTGGCCCATTACCACATTGTCCTAAACAGCTACTGGCCGTTATTTCTACATTGGGAACTGGCAAAGCGGTAAAAGCAGCTAATACCTTTGCTGCACCCTGCTTTTTACAGGTACGATTTTGGCATACGCGCACGCATTGAGAGACAGATGATGGATCTGTTTTTGGCGAGTTTGATGGTTGAATTGTGTTTGACATGTGTGAATGAGTGGTAGAACATTGGATACTGGGATGAAACTCATACCCAATACCCAATACTTAATACCTAACCTGTGACAACTCTCACCGCTAATTGCAAGCAATATAGCGGGAGCATCTCAAATTCAC
>NZ_CAWUDE010000026.1:0-54258 GCF_963920895.1 Anabaena sp. CCY 9613 | reverse complement strand
CAACTCACCAACCTGCGATCGCTCCACCTCGGTAGTAATCAACTGAGCAGTCTGCCACCAGAAATTGTCCAACTCACCAACCTGCGATCGCTCCACCTCGGTAGTAATCAACTGAGCAGTCTGCCACCAGAAATTGTCCAACTCACCCACCTGCAAACCCTCGACCTTGACAATAATCAATTAAGTAGTCTGGCACCAGAAATTGTCCAACTCACCCACCTGCAAACGCTCTACCTCGACAACAATCAATTAAGTAGTCTGGCACCAGAAATTGTCCAACTCACCCACCTGCAAACGCTCTACCTCGACAACAATCAACTGAGCAGTCTGCCAGGGGAAATAAGACAACTGCCAAACCTGGAAAAATTGGATCTTCGTAGAAATCCAGTCCCCATTCCACCTGAGATTTTAGGGCCGAAGGATTCAAGCTTATTACCAGGCGATTTGAATGAAATTCTCGATTTCTATTTCCGGGTGCAAGACCCAGCTGAAACAGAACCTATTTACGAAGTTAAGTTCTTAATTGTTGGTGAAGGGGGAGCAGGTAAAACCTCTTTAGCCAAGAAAATCAAAGATGAATCGTACCAACTTCAATCGGATGAAAAATCAACCGAGGGTATTGAGGTTATCCGTTGGCACTTTACACAACCTAATGGCGAAGACTTTCGTGTGAATATCTGGGATTTCGGCGGACAGGAAATCTATCATCAAACCCATCAATTTTTTCTGAGTAAGCGTTCCCTTTATGTCTTGGTCGCTGATACCCGCAAAGAAAACACTGATTTTTACTGGTGGCTGAATGTTGTTGGACTCCTCAGTGATAATAGCCCGGTGATCATCATCAAAAATGAAAAACAAGACCGTCAGTGTGAAGTCAATGAACGCCAGTTGCGCGGCGAGTTTACCAATCTCAAAGAAGTTCTGGCTACTAACTTAGACACCAATCGCGGTTTAGCAGAAATTAAAGACGCGATTCAACTTTACATTAGTAATCTTCCTCACGTTGGCACACCGCTACCAAAACTCTGGGTGAGAGTCAGAGCCGCATTAGAAAACTATTCCCGCAATTACATCAGCCTAGATGAATATTGCCATCTTTGCCGAGTGAATAATTTAACAGACCGCACAGATATGCTGCGTTTAAGTAGTTATTTACACGACCTCGGTGTTTTTCTTCACTTCCAAGATGATGCCACACTCAAACACTACGTCATCCTCAAACCCGAATGGGGAACTACTGCGGTTTACAAAGTTTTAGATAATGATACTGTCAAGCAAAACCTTGGTTGTTTTACACGGGATGACCTCGAAAATATTTGGCAAGATGGCGAATATGCCCAAATGCGAGATGAACTGCTGCAATTAATGATGCGGTTCAAATTATGCTACGAAATTCCTAGTCGTCCTGGTACTTACATCGCGCCGCAATTGCTTTCCATTGAACAACCTGATTATAACTGGGACGATACCAACAATCTGATTTTGCGCTACAGCTATGACTTCATGCCTAAAGGTATCCTCACCCGTTTTATTGTTGAAACACACCCTTGGATTGAACAGCAAAAACTCGTTTGGAAAACAGGTGTTATTCTCCACAAAAACCAAACCCGTGCTGAAGTTATAGAAAACTACAATCAACGAGAAATCAAAATTCGTGTTACTGGTAGCCGTAAAAAAGAACTAATGGCAGTCGTTACCCATGAGCTAGAGAAAATTCACAGTTCTTATGAACGTTTGCAATATCAAACTTTTGTTCCTTGTAACTGCGATATTTGTAAAAACTTGCTGATTCCTCATTTTTATTCTCTGGAATCACTCAACAGACGCTTCAATGCTCGTCGTTATCAAATTGAATGTGAAAACAGCTATGAAATGGTAGATGTCCGCAGATTAATTGATGATGTTTTGTATTCATCTGAGCGAGAATATAGAGAAGATAGCCCTCAAGTAACAAAGTTACAAAGCGAATTAGAACAAGAGAGAAATAAATCTTTTTCACCTCAGCAAAAAGATAACCATCAAAAAGAGGTTTTCATCTCCTATACCCTACGGGATAATCATAGCGAAACCGTGGTAGAACAAATAGAGAAAGCATTTAAAGTACAAAATATTAAAATTATTCGTGATAAAAACGTTGTTGGTTACAAAGAAAAATTTAAAGCATTTATGCAGCGATTAAGCCAGGGTAAATGCGTGATTATAGTCATCAGCGATCAGTATTTAAAATCAGAAAATTGTATGTATGAATTAGTCGAAATTGCCAAGAATGGTAATTTCTATGACCGCATTTTTCCGATTGTGTTATCTGATGCAAAAATTTATGTTGGGGAAGAAAGAGTTGAATATATTAAGTATTGGGAAAAACGAAGAGACAAATTAGATGCAGCCATGAAAGAAGTGAGTGCAGCTAATATGCAAGGATTTCGAGAAGAAATAGATTTATATACTGAAATTCGCAACGCGATCGCAGAACTTACAAACCTGTTAAAAGACATGAATACCTTGACTCCAGAAATTCACAGCGAATCAGAATTTGAGGTATTGGTGCAGGCGATCGCCCAGCGTTTAGCTGACTGAAATTAACTGAAAATTAAACTTAATCGTAGGTTGGTGTTGAGGAACGAAACCCAACATTATGGTTTGTTTCGTTGGGTTGCGCTGCGCTTAACCCAACCTACGAGTAATAGTACAAGGTGTGTAGCAGTTTTGCAGATGGCATTAAGCCAATTGATTTACTTATTCATTCTCAGGAAAGGTTTGGACTTTACCATCGGGACTGAGAACAACTCGAATACGCATATTTTGTCCAGATTTATTGGCAGAGACAAAAGATTGACCAATTGTTGGCATTCCGGCACTCTCGATATATTCTCTTGCTGCCCGATTCAGGGGTAAAATCCGTTCGACTGTACCATCAACACCCACCAGCACACTGTATTCTAATGTTTGGGCAAATCCATTAGGTGGCTGCCAACGTTTGGTGAGTTGTTCTCTAGCTTCTGCTACTTGAACTGTGTCAAATAAGGTACCATCAGGAACGGCTTCTGGAGATGGGGGAGTTATGGGTTGACTATTCAATCTATCGAATGAATTAGTATCAACTGCCGCAGTAGGAGTATTTATAGATGAATTAATTGCCTCTTCTAGTTGCTGTGGGTTGACTGGTGAGGCTGATGGGGTAAGGGTATTGTTAGAACCATTATCGGTGACATTGGGCAGAGATGGGGGAATTGCAACGACACTGGGTGATGTATTTCTGTCAGGAGATAGACTAGGTGGTAAACTTCGTCTTTGGGGAATTGTAGTTTCAACTTGAGAATTTGGCTGTGTAATGTCTGGTATTAGATTTGGTTGAATCGCCGCACTTTGCTGATCGGGAATTGTTTTAGATGCTGCACGTGGGGAATTGCTAGCTCTACCCTCAAAGATAGATAGTTGATCTTGTGCAGATGGTAGAGAAGAGGTTGGAGAAAAACCAGAACTAAAAGATGGTGAGGAAGGTGCTATTGGTTGTGAAGGTAAACTAGCTGTGGGCAATGGTGCGTCTGCGCCAAACAGCGGTGGCGATGCCAAATCATCGGGAATTTTGATGTCAGATGATGTTGGGGGAATGTCGAGTGAAGGGGAGGATTCCAGGGCAATTTCCGTTTCTTGGGGATTTCCTGATTGTGCTATTTGTGGCTGTTTTTGCCGATTGTTATTAGCATATTGCAAAGTCATCGGTAGTAAACCTACGCCCAGTACCATGACGGCGGCGATAGGTGCCCAGGCTGGCAATCGCAAAGTTAATGTATTGTTATTGAGATTTGGTAACGCCATGACATCAGCAGAGTATTCGTCTAAGGCAGTTGCTAAATCAAATATTTGCAGCAGACTCAGTTGAATTACAGAACCAGATGACTGGTTGGCGAGGGAACCAAGATACAGATTATGAGTTAAATAGTTGCCTGGTTCTAAGTAGATTCTGCCTCCTGGTATTTGGGAGGTCAAAGATGGAAATGTTTTAGTAATTGGTAATGGAGTTTGGCGAAAATCTGTAAACTCCGAGTCCTGAGAAACTTTACTAGAATCTTGGGGTTCAGAAAGACTCAACCAAAAGCTATCGGGAGGTTGCTGTAAAAATCCTTGTACGTAATTAGTAACAGCGTCACACAAAATTTCTAGTTGGTCACGATCGCCTCGAATGGGGATTCGGCGTTCTTCTGGTAGTTGCGGATCATCAAAGTGCAGCTCGAAGGTTAGCTGCTTAATTACAGTTTTCCCCATCCAACGGGACAAAGGCGAACTTTGCGCCAGGATTTCTAGGGTGCAAGTCGGGGGTGTGTAGCGACGAATGACAGAATTTGATGGTGGCATGGCAGGAACGGCGAGGAAGACTATTATCTAAAGTTTTGCAGAACGGTCTATGAGTGCTAACCAAAGACGGCGGTGACCACCAGGCGCACTGTAAAACAGTAAATCTACAAGCAGTTTGAGCGCCAAGTTGGTCAGTAGATCCGTGGATATTTGGTCGTCCTCTTCCATCCGTTCTTGGTAGGTGTTGCAGAAAGCATCGATGTAATCTCCAAGTAAGGCAGCCTGATGAGGTTCCCGTTTGTTTTCCGCCATTTGTTCTAGTAGACCAACAGCACGGCGAATTAATTCTTGGTGCTGTTTGGCGAGGTAGCAGATGATCAAAACAAGCGATCGCGCTTCTTCTACATCTAGCTTTTTTCGCCCACCTTGACCTTTACGTAGGGGATTGGACTGACGCAATCGCCATAAAGCTACCCGGTCTGGCACTCTCGACTCTAAATTCAGATTGATTGCCGCAGAGAGCATAGCCTCGGAACCAATACCAGTTAAAGTTTCTAGCGCCAACAGCACCAAGTCTAACTGGGTTTTGATATTGTCCCATTGAACTGTGTTTGGGGCTGGAAGCTTAATTAAATCCTCCCACTGGGGATTTGGTGTGGCTGAATCGGCGGCCGAGTGCATAACTTTTAGCATAGGTGATCAGGCTGTAGGGGCTTGTGCTGTTACCCATTTTGAAACCAGACTCTGAAAGTTCAAGGTTGGTTTCCCATCGCTATTAGCTATTAGCTGCTGCTAGCTTTGCTCAATTTGGTAAACAGCAGTAGTCTTTGTCTTACTCTACTAGATGAAAATTTATTTTCAACAAATTTTATCGATCAAACCGATGAAACTCTTTCTAGCCGCACCTACTAGCTCAGTGTCAATGTATAAATAAACATTACTTAACCTAGTTAATATCTAATTGCTAATAGCTAATAATAGAGAGGATATTATTAATTAGCAATTAAAAATTATTAACTTATATAAGTGATTTTTGTTGCCAGTTTATTTAACATAAGCAATGGTGACACCACTACCGCCATCTGCCTGTTCGGCTGGTTCAAAATTACTAACCCTGGGGTGCTGTTGCAAAAATATGTGAACTCCTTGCCGCAATTTTCCCGTACCGTGTCCGTGAATAATCCATATCTGGCCAGAAGCTTCCGAAATTGCCTTGTCTAAAATAATTTCTGCATCACTGACTCGTTTACCGCGCAAATCCACTGTATTTTGAGAAGTACGAATTGCTGGGGCTGCTGGAGGTGGTGGAGTCACTACTTCTGGCGCTGGTTTCTTTTTCGCCACTGGTTCGGCTTTTTGACCATCCAAAGACTCGATATCTTCTAGCTTGACGGTCATCTTCATAATGCCAAAACGGACACTAAATTCGCCATCCTCATCGGGAGTGGTTAACACTTCTGCTGTTTGCCCAAATTGCGAAATTCGCACGCGATCGCCTACTTTGGGCATAAACCCAACTTTCGGTTTTGGTGGTACTTTCGGCTGATATTTTTGGGAAATTTGATTTAACGCATCGGTAGCTTGCTGGGCATCTTGGGCTTTGGGTGTACCTTTTTGCAAGCGGCGAATCACTTGGGCAATTTCACCTTTGGCTTGGGCGATCGCTTGTTGTACCGCGACTTCTTGATCAGCCCGCAAAGCTTTTTCCCGCTCCTGTAAAGTTTCGGCTTTGGCGGATACTTCTTTGTATAAACGTTCCGCTTGCTGCAATAACTTCTGCGCTTCCTCGGCTTTAGTTTCTTGACGGCGGCGTTGTGCTTCTAACCCAGCAATTACTTGGTTAACTTCGTCTGTCGCCTCGCCTACTTGATTTTTGGCTTGTGCCACAACTTCGGGTTTTAACCCTAAACGTTGGGCAATTGTCAAGGCATTAGAACGCCCAGGAATCCCCCAAAGTAGACGATATGTGGGTGAAAGTGTACTTTCATCAAATTCCACCGAAGCATTTTCAAACCGCGCATCTTCGTATTTCAGCGCTTTTAATTCACCAAAGTGGGTTGTGGCAATAGTTAGCTGGGCATGATTAGCCAGATATTGCAGCAAGGCGATTGCTAAAGCACTACCTTCTACGGGATCAGTTCCCGCGCCCACTTCATCTAGGAGGACGAGGGATGAGGAAGAATAAAACTCACCGTCCCCTGCTTCCCCTGCTCCCTGCTCCCCTGCTTCCCCATTCCCCAAAGCATCTAAAATGCGGCTAATGCGACGAATATGTCCAGAAAATGTCGATAAACTTTGTTGTAGGGATTGTTCATCACCGATATCAGCTAACACTTGGTCGAACCACGGCATTTCTACTGGTTCACGGGCGGGGACAAATAAACCTACTTTGGCCATTAATGCGGCTAAAGCTAGGGTTTTTAAGGTGACTGTTTTACCCCCTGTATTGGGTCCGGTAATTGTCACGACTCGAATATGCGGACTAATAAGTAAATCTACGGGAACTACAGCTTGTCCATGTTCGTGCTGCTGCTGCCACACTAGTAGAGGATGCCGTAATTGTCGCAGGGTAGTAATTTCTTGTTCCTCACGGTTAATAAATCTGGGGGGATTGGCTCCTAACCAAAAACTATACCTGGCTCTGGCGGTGGCTAAATCCAAGGTGGTGACAATTGCTAGCAACCGTTCTAAATCGGGTTTAACTGCGGCGACTTGCTCTGTTAAGGTGCGACGAATTGCTTCTTCTTCGGCTTGTTCTCTTCTAATGATCTGCCGTAGTTGGTTACCCAAAGGCACTACGGAATTAGGTTCTACGTAGAGCGTGGCACCACTGGTAGAAGTATCATGCACAATGCCGGGGATCGCGTCCTTTTGGGGCGCTTTTACGGGGATCACAAAGCGATCGCTTCGTTGGGTAATTAGTTGTTCTTGGACTGCTCCAGATTTAGCTTGTAAAATATTTTGCAGTTTTTGCGTGATTTGAGTGCGTGTTTTCCGCAAATCTGTGCGAATTTCTCCCAGTTTTAAGCTAGCCCGATCAGTTACTTGGCCGCGTTCATCAATACAACGGTGAATTTCCTGTTCTAGTTCAGGATAAGTCCGCAAATCGGCTACCAATGCGGCTAAAATAGGCACGTCTTCTTGGTTGTCAATGACACGCCGTAAGTTTCTCGCCCCCGCCAAGGTAGTAGCGATAGCTAGCAGTTCATCTCCGGCCAAAATCCCACTGCGTTCGGCTCGTTCTAGGGAATCGTCAATATCTTGGATACCCTCAAACGACAATCCCGTGGTTAAACGAGTTTCTAGTTGATAAATTTCTTTAGTTTGTTTTAATAACTGCTCACTTGCTGACTGAGACGCAGGTATTGTTAAATGCAGTGATGCGATCGCCCCGAGTTTAGTAGCCGCAAATGTGGAAAGATGCTGGCAAAGGCGATGCCATTCTAGTAGTTCTAAGGTTTCCGATTGGATCAAGGCTTCACTATCTAATCTGAAAGTATGGTAGCAATTCTCGCCCCTATAAGGTTAAAACCTAAAAGCAGAAAATTTGGCTTGTTCTCTATCTCCAGAGTCACCTCTGTTTCTACCCAGGGATGAAACCTACTTCATCACTGAATATTGCTGTTAATATCTTAAGGCAAATTTAAGATTTTCGGGAATCTGGGAAAATTTCAATTTTATTTGCTGCAAATATTTTGTATTTATTTAACTTTTACTATTTTTCACTACAAATTTTAAATAAATATATTTTTTTCATTTTGTTATTAACAACAGATTTGAGTTTGTGGGGTATTTTGGGCTGGATGTTAAATTTCTTCTTGGGCTTTACAGGAAATTTCACTAATTTTTTCGGCAGTATTATATTATTTAGCTCACTGATTATCAGCTTATTGCTGGGAAGATTAATAACGCCACCAATTGGCAAAAATTTTGCAGAATTTGGTGAAGATACAAGTAGCGATCGCTTGGTTGGTTGTGTGGGTACTGTTACTTCTTTTGACGTTCCCATTGAAAATCAGGAAAAAATTGGCTAAGTAGATGTGCTAGATCCCAAACGTAATCTTTTAACCATTAGTGCAGTTTTACCAGCATGGGCAACTGTAGCACCCCAACGTGGTGAAAAAGTCATCAATATTGAATGCCAACCTCAAAAATATATCGTAATTGCTAAAGATAGTTCTGATGAAGAACGTTGGTTAGCCAACTCGACTTTGAAAAATGCTTTAGAAAAACGTGCAGATGATGCTATTAGGGGGCCACAAGTTCTCCAATCCCCAAAAAAAATCGCTCCAAATTCCCCCACAATTTGATACCCTAGCTTAAACAGATTTGAGAAAAGTTAAAGCGTGGAAATTCAACTTGGGCGGGGAAAAACAGCTCGTAGAGCATATGGAATTGATGAAATTGCTCTAGTTCCCGGTAACAGAACACTAGATCCGAGTTTGGCAGATACTAAGTGGCGGATTGGCAATCTTGAGCGAGAAATCCCCATTATTGCCAGCGCTATGGATGGCGTAGTAGATGTAGAAATGGCTGTACGTTTGTCACAGTTAGGAGCCTTAGGCGTTATTAACTTAGAGGGTATCCAAACTCGCTATGCTGACCCAGAACCGATTTTAGATCGCATTGCCTCTGTCGGTAAACATGAATTTGTTGCCCTCATGCAAGAACTGTATGCTGAACCCATCAAGCCGGAATTAATTGAACAACGTATTCAGGAAATTAAACAACAAGGTGGTGTAGCAGCCGTCAGTGCTACCCCAGCCGCAGCTAGTAAATACGGTGAGGTGGTGGCAAAAGCTGGGGCAGATTTATTTTTTGTGCAAGCTACAGTAGTCTCTACAGCACATCTATCTCCTGAATCCATAGTTCCCCTCGATTTGGCAGAATTTTGCCGTTCCATGCCTATTCCTGTAGCCTTAGGGAACTGTGTGACATACGAAGTCACATTGAATTTATTGAAAGCTGGGGCGGCGGCTGTCATGGTAGGAATTGGCCCTGGTGCAGCTTGTACCTCTCGTGGTGTATTAGGTGTAGGTATCCCCCAAGCTACTGCGATCGCCGATTGTGCCGCAGCCAGAGAAGATTATTACCAGGAAACTGGTAACTATATTCCCATCATTGCCGATGGCGGTTTAATTACTGGCGGTGATATTTGTAAATGCATCGCTTGTGGTGCTGATGCTGTCATGATTGGTTCACCCTTTGCTAGAGCCGCTGAAGCCCCAGGAAGAGGCTATCACTGGGGAATGGCAACTCCTAGCCCAGTATTGCCCCGTGGTACCCGCATTAGTGTAGGCACAACTGGTAGCCTAGAGCAAATTCTCATTGGCCCGGCGGGATTAGATGACGGTACTCATAATCTTGTGGGAGCCTTAAAGACGAGCATGGGGACATTAGGAGCTAAAAACATTAAAGAAATGCAGCAAGTTGAAGTAGTGATTGCTCCTTCTCTGTTAACCGAAGGTAAAGTCTACCAAAAAGCGCAACAATTAGGGATGGGTAAATAATAGCGAGTAGGGATGAGGAAATAATTAATAATAAATAAATTTTTTCCCATACCCCATGTTCCATGCTCTATACCCCATGCCCTAATTTAAATTCTTAAGAAAATTTTTCCAGACTCTCAAAACAATCTCTGGAAAAATCACATATGTCGCCTACAATAGAGATAGCGGAGACGCATGTTTCCGTTCACTCCTCACACCACACTCCGCCCGGACTACTGTTCGGGCGGTTCCTTATGTATATACATATTTTCTTTAGTTTCGTTGCAAATGTACATTCTTCACTTCGTAGCTCCTGTTTTTGCTATGGTAGAATTTTCACGAAACTCAGAAATATAATCGGCAAAGGTTTTTAGGCATGTCAGCAGCCGCACAAGTTACGGATTCTAGTTTTAAGCAAGAAGTACTCGATAGCGATGTACCCGTTTTAGTTGACTTTTGGGCCCCCTGGTGTGGCCCTTGTCGGATGGTAGCTCCTGTTGTTGAGGAAATAGCTTCTCAGTATGAAGGTCAAATCAAAGTTGTTAAAGTCAACACTGATGAGAATCCTAATGTTGCCAGTCAGTACGGTATCCGCAGCATCCCCACTTTGATGATTTTTAAAGATGGGCAAAAAGTTGATATGGTGGTCGGTGCCGTGCCTAAAACTACATTAGCTAACACGTTGGAAAAATATCTTTGAAACTCAATTGGCCACAAAATCCTGTTGAGTTCTTCCTGGTTTTTAGGTTTAGGTAAACATTTGTTAACAAGTTTGCGAGACGCGAAACTTCGCGTCTCAATACAACTTTCTCCTGTGGTCAACAGTATGAGATTGTCACTGCTAAATTAATACGTTATGGGCTAGTACCGCAAGACGGAAGTCAAAAGTCAAAATGTTCTCTTTTACCACTAGCACCTTGGTTAATTTTTTCCTGAAGGTGCTTTTTAGTGTCAACGAGCATCAACAGTCCTGACTCAAGACTGGATACAGAGGTTGTAAATTACAGCCCAAAATTAGGTAGAATGTAATGCCATTGTAGCCAAAGTTCTCATGACCTCATCTGCGTCGTTTGACACATTAGAGACTCTCCAGGCGGATATCGCTGAACTATTTGATCGCTTACCGACGTTAAAAAATCGGCAACTAATTCAGCAGGCACTGGCTACTATAGTGCGTCTAGCTGAGAGCGAGATTGAACGTCTTGACTGGAAAATTTTATCGGCTGCTTTAGCAGATATGGAGCTGGGTTTCCAGCTATTTTATGACTACCGACACGTCCGCAAAGTAACTATCTTTGGTTCGGCTCGTCTATCGCCAGAAACGCCAGAGTATAATATGGCTTTGGAATTTGCCCGCTGTGTTTGTCAAATGGGATTCATGGTGATGACAGGCGGCGGTGGTGGCATTATGCAAGCGGGCCACGAAGGTGCTGGTCGGGAAAATTCCTTTGGACTCAATATTCAGTTGCCATTTGAGCAGCAAGCGAACCCATTTATTGAAGGTGATCCCAAGCTGATTCACTTCAAGTATTTTTTCACCCGGAAGCTATTCCTCCTGAAAGAAAGTGATGCTGTGGCTTTGTTTCCTGGCGGTTTTGGCACTCAAGATGAAGCATTTGAGTGTATGACCTTAAGCCAAACAGGTAAATTTGGCCCTGTTCCCTTAGTCTTAATTGATCATCCTGGTGGAGATTACTGGCGGTCTTGGAGCGAATATGTTGACCAACAATTAGTCCAAAAAGGTCTTGTGAGTCCTGAAGACCCTAGCCTTTACACAGTTACAGATAACTTGGAAGTAGCTTGTAATGCCATTACGGGTTTTTACCAGGTTTATCATTCTAGCCGCTATGTCGGTGACCAGTTGGTAATCCGCTTGAAAACAGATTTATCTGATGTTGAAGTGGAGAAATTAAATGCTAACTTCAGCGACATTCTAGTTAAAGGAAAAATTGAAAAGAGTCAAGCATTGCCTCAAGAAAACCAAGACGAAACAGCAGATTTGCCCCGGATTGTGTTGTATTTTAATCAACGTGACTTGGGTCGTCTGTATCAGATGATTGCGGCAATTAACCAGATGGGTACACCTTCAATAGAAGATAAAAAACATCCAGAAAGGAAGTAAATTTAATTACCGCTACCTGCGGTAACAACTGTGGGTAAAGCGGAAATATAACTGGGCGATCGCTTATACTAAATTAGACAAATAATCACAATTGCATTGCCATTTTTTTAATTTATTTACCTTAATTTAATCAAAAAATAAACCTGCGTGTGCAACCCAGTCCACAAGAGGTATTGTATACCAAGATGGCAGATTATTTAGGGTTGCGGTATGAGTAATTTCAGCACTAAAGTGCTGACTACGAATTAATGATTTCCCGAAAGCTTCTATCGTCGGCAATTTCATCAAAATCAATGTCTGATGCGGCATCTTCTTTATATCGGGGATTCAGTTGAATTGCTTGCTGGAGACTTGCTAAGGCTAATTTTAGTTGTCTTTGTAGAGCATAACAGGCGGCTTTATTGTAGTAGGCACTAGCATAATCGGGATTAATTGCCAGTGCTTTGTTAAAACTCACTATCGCTTCATCATCTTCTCCCAGTCTCACCAAAGCATAACCGCGTTTATCCCAGACTTTGGGAGAATTGGGGTTAATATTTATGGCTTGATCAAAACTAGCGATCGCATCTTCATATTGTTCTAACTCTATCAAGGACAGACCGCGATTTAACCAGACCACAGGATCATCTGGTTTAACTTGGGTTGCTTTATCGAAAGAGGCAAAAGCTTGTTGATGCTGTCGTAGTTTACCAAAAGCCACACCGCGATCGCACCAAGCTTGGTGATAATCTGGCTGAATTTCGATAGCTTTTTCATAAGAAGCGATCGCATCTTGGTAGCGTTGTAGTCTACCTAAGGTTAAACCACGTTTTAACCAAGTTACCGGGTCATTGGGCTGAATTTCTACGGCTTGATTATAAACTGCGATCGCATCTACATACTGTTTTTCAGCAAAAAGTTTATCTGCTTCTTGAATATAATTTTCGGCTGATAATTCTAGTTGTGGTGGCTGTATTTGTTCTGTTTCAGCCACAGTTGGTGGCTCCATGTCAGCCAATTCTTGTAATATCAGATCCTTACGTTGTTGCGCGTCTACTTGTAACTCTGAAAGTTGAGAGACAAAATCTGTTTCTAACTTTTCTAATTTTTCTAAAATCAGCAGTTTTTGTTGTTGAGCATTGGATTGTAATTCAGAAAATTGTGAAACAAACTCTGAGCCTGATTTTTCTAAATTTTCTAAAATTTGCTGTTTGCGGTTTTGTGCGTCTATTTGTAATTCTGATAATTGAGATTGAAACTCTGATTGTAATTGTGTCAAACTCTCTAGAATGTTTTCTTTTTGTTGTTGGGCATTAGACTGTAATAAAGCTATTTCCGCCTTAAATAAACTTTCTAATTCCTTGATGTTTTCAATAGTGATATCTTTTTGTTGATTAGCATCTGTTTGTAAACTGCCTAAGCTTTCAAATATTGTATTTTTTTGCTGCTCAGTCTCAGACTTCAACGAACTTTCTAATTCCTTGATATTTTCAATAGTGATATCTTTTTGTTGATTAGCATCTGTTTGTAAATTACCTAAACTTTCAAATATTGTATTTTTTTGCTCCTGAATTTCCGACTGTAAATTAGATACTTCTGATTTCAATAAATTTTCTAATTCCCTGAGATTATTTAAAACGCTATATTTTTCTTGTTGAGCATCTATTTGTAAGCTTGATAAACTTTCTACAATGTTATTTTTGTGTTGTTCAGTTTCAGAATGTAAGCCTGAAAGTTGAACTATAAATTCATGTCGAGATGTTGCTAAATCTTCTAGATTTATATTCTTTTGTTGTGTGACTTCTCCCTGTAACTCAGATAATCTTTCAGCAGTCTCATCTGCTAATTTGGCTAAATTTGCCAACGTTGTCTCTTTTCTTTGTTGCGCCTCTAATTGCAACTCAGATAGCTGGACACCAAATTCAGATTCTAAGCTTTCTTGAATTTGTTTAACTTTTATTTCTAATTCTGCCAATATATTATTTTTTGACTGCAATAACTCCGATGATAAATTAGCTAAATTTTCTTGCTCTCTGGTGATATTCTGTTGTAGCGTATCAACTTCTTTTTCTAATTGTCGATTAACTTTTTTAGATTCTTGAATCAAATTTTCGGCATCTTGTTTAACAATATTTAGCTGATTTTGTAAATTTTCCATTCCCTGTAGCTGCGCCATTGCTCTAGCCACAATTTCTCGAATAGCTACTCGTCGTAATAGCCAAAATAAAGCAATCACGGCTACAGGAAACAAACTCAAGATGACTAACCAGACATTGAACAGGATAGTTGTGCTAGTAACCGGACGCTCCAATTCAGTTTGAACTTGTGCTTGAGTGGGAACTTGCGCTAACTCTACCCGTTGCTGATGCGATTTAATCTCAGCCGTATTCGTCTCTGTAGAAACGGATGTTCTAGTTTGTCCGCTAACAATATCAGCAGACAGCAACAACGGCGAAAAGATAATGGCACTTTTCAACGCTAAGGTGAGGATAACTTGGTTTTTGCGCTTCATGAAAATTATCCTGATGTTCTGGTCAGTTTGGGAAGTGGCAAGCCTATCTCCAATCTATACCAAAATCCCATTTTGACAGGTAGCGACAAGAAAATGATCATTACCTGGCGGTCAAGTTGGTTTTTTTCCGTAATTCGTAGTTCATCAATTGTGGTCAGGATAACTCTATTGCTAAGGAATGTGGATTTAATAAACCTCACCCCCAACCCCTCTCCTTGGTAAGGAGAAGGGAGACTTTGACGCAAGTCAAAGGCGGGGTGAGGTCAAAAACTAGACTTGCATGTTATTTAATTTATATTCCTCAGGGAACAACAAAAATCACTCTATGTCTAAATAGTTATCTTTGCTTCCCCGTAAAAACACCCCTTAGTATTGTGATAGAGATTAGATAATTTATTGCTCGGCAAACCCTAAGTATACCTATCCCAGGAGGGTTATGATATTTGATAATTTTCGTCGCCAATTGCGTAAAGAAGCGCAACTATGGCAAGAGGAAGGACTTATTGATAACAATTTATACCAACAACTTGCCCAAAAGTATCAATTTAATAGTTTAGAAACTGCTGCACGCGATCGCTTCGTATTTATTTTGATCGCAGTGGGTGCCATATTACTAGGATTGGGTGTAATTACTTTCGTTGCTGCCAACTGGCAAGCTTGGAGCCGAGAAGTTAAAGCAACACTATTGTTAAGTATATTCTTGGGCACTAATATTACAGGTTTTACCCTGTGGAACTCATCCAGCAATCTCCCCTCTAGAGATAGAAAACGCCGCCGACGTGTCTTAGGAGAAGGTTTGTTACTATTAGGTGCGTTAAGCATAGGGGCAAATATGGCACTGTTAGCGCAGATGTTCCATATTGGCGGTTCTAGTTATCAACTTTACTTAGGCTGGGGGTTGGCTGTGTTATTCATGGCCTACGGTTTGCGCTTAACTTCCTTAAGCATTCTTTCCCTAATTTTGTTCCTCATTGGGTATTGGGTGGGAATATTTGATGGGAATATTTCTCGCAGCGAGTGGTCATGGGGGCGACTCATCATCGAACATATGCCCCTAGTAATCACTGGGTTATTTGTTCCTCTAGCTTACTGGTGTCGTTCTTTAGGAATTTTTAGAGTTACAGCGATCGCCTTTGTGATAGCCTGGCAATTTCATCTCCGGTCATTGCAAGTTCTCACCTACATTAATGTGTCACCTTGGTTTGCTATAGCTGCCTTTGTCCTGCCACCAGCATTATTGTGGAGTTATAATGACCGACTATTTAGACCAATCAATTCTCTAAAATTTCAGCCTTTTGCACAGGCGCTTGGCTTAGTCTTTTTGAGCGTCATGTTTTACATGCTTTCCTTCCGGTGGGTGTGGGAAGCACGTACAGTTGCTTCCGCAAACGACCTCATAAATACACTTTTAAGTAATTGGCTACCCTTAATAGATGTGGCGATTTTTACATTAATAGCATTATGGCAATGGTGGGAATTACTCCGTCCCAACAACCGCGATTGCGCGGAGCGCAGCACCAGAGGCGATACGCGTAGCGTCAAGCCTTTGGCTTATCGCCAACAAACAGATATTAAGACTATAGTCATTGGTGGCTTACTTATCGTTACCGCTTCAATTATTTTCATACATCAAGCCATCAACCCCATTCCTGTACTTGCCATCTTTGCTTTTAACGTCCTCTTAGCAGTCTTTGCGTGTGGACTCATTCGGGATGGACTGGAATTAGGACAAAGACGCGCCTTTTGGGGTGGCATAGTCTTACTAGCACTGCAAATCATCAGCCGGATGTTAGAGTACGAAACCGCCTTACTTTTCAAATCTCTAGTCTTTCTTGTGTGCGGTGCAGCAGTAATTATCGCCGGACTGTGGTTTGAACGCTATTTATCTTCTCTCCCAGATGCATCTTCTGAAACTCATCACTCATAAAACCTTTGCGTTTAAATTCAACCTATGACAACATTACCTTCCCCAACCCCAGAAAAGCCCTTGCTTTGGCGGTTTGTAATTCCTTTGTTAATTCAAGCAGGGTTCATCTTAGCAGTACCAGCCCAAGCCGTTTACACCCTCATGACTGGGAGAACAGCCGTTTTACAAACAGTACCAGTAGATCCTTATGATTTGCTGCGTGGTTACTCAGTTATCCTTAATTATGAAATTTCCCTTACCAGCAATTTAAAACAACTTCCCGGCTGGACAGAACTAGTCAAACAACATCCGAGTTCTCATCAACAATTTGACTTAGAATCAGGAACTAATTTATACGTGATTCTGGAAGAGCAAAAATCTACTGGTGAAGTTCCCCAGGCTTGGAAACCTGTAAGAGTAAGTGGAGAATTACCAACTTCTCTCAATGACAATCAAATCGCCTTGAAAGGTATTAGTGGCTATAACTCAATTTCCTACGGCTTGGAAACTTACTACATCCCAGAAGACCAACGCAACGACATTAATAATGATATCTCCACAGCTAGACCCCTCAAACCAGGACAACCGCAACCCATAGTCGTAGAGGTAAAAATTAATCCTCAAGGTAACGCTGTGCCTTTAAGTATGTGGGTACGCGATCGCAGATATAATTTTTAGCTTGCTAAAAATTGGAACACTGTTCGGACATCATCTCAGCCCCTATACCCTTCCCAACTCTTGGAACATGGGCGTACTGAGGTAACGTTCGCCAAAAGAAGGCTGAATCATCACGATTAACTTACCGACATTTTCTGGACGTTTACCTACCTGAAGCGCAGCACATAAAGCAGCACCGGAGGAGATTCCAGATAATAAGCCTTCTTCTTTTGCTAAACGCCGTCCATAGGTCATGGCTTGTTCATCGCTGACTCTAATTACTTCGTCAATCAATTCCAGACGTAATACATCTGGGACAAAACCAGCACCGATACCTTGAATTTTATGAGGCCCGGCTTCACCACCTGAGAGGATAGGACTATTGCTGGGTTCTACTGCTACAACTTGTACACTAGGCTTACGTTGTTTGAGGATCTCTGCAATACCAGTAATTGTCCCACCAGTACCTACTCCGGCAATGATAATATCTACTTCCCCGTCGGTATCTGCCCAAATTTCCTCGGCGGTGGTTTCTCGGTGAACTTTGGGGTTAGCTGGGTTACGGAATTGTTGCAGCATCAAAGCATTGGGAGTATTAGCCACGATTTTTTCCGCTTGACGAATAGCTCCCCGCATTCCTTCTGCACCTGGTGTTAATTCTAAATTTGCACCGTAGGCTTTGAGCATCGAGCGTCGTTCTTGGCTCATTGTCTCTGGCATAGTTAAAATCAACCGATAGCCACGGGCTGCTGCTACCATCGCTAAAGCAATACCTGTATTCCCAGAAGTGGGTTCTACTAAAATTGTTTTTCCTGGCTCAATTAAACCTTCGGCTTCTGCGGCCAGAACCATGCTGATTCCTATCCGGTCTTTCACGGAAGCTGCTGGGTTCATACCTTCGAGTTTGACAACTATTCGAGCCGCTACTTCTTCAGATTGAGGGATTTTATTTAGCTGAACTAAAGGAGTTCTACCAATAAGTTCTGTGACATCTTTAGCAATTTTCATAAATTAACTCCTACAATTTTTCATCTATTGCCAATTCTTTACCGATAACAATCAACTTGTATGTATTTAATTTATATTCGCGCCTAAATGTAGGTTTAGTCTATCTACTCAAAAAACAAAATTTATGATCTCAACAATCAATTTGCTGCAATTCTCTCATTCATTCTGCTCACATTATGTTTTTTAGTTACTATATTGCCCTTGAATAAGTTTAAATTGATAATTTTTGCTACTTTTGGCTAGACTGGATTTTTTGATTTTTCGCTTACCCTGTAAGCATTTGAGAGAAAATGTCCTTATTTATGAAACAGTGCGATTTTGATTTTTATAAATTATATTTAGTATAGTAAGCTGCATTTTATTAAAATAATTAATGGTTTTTTTAGTAGTTTAGTGTACACTCACCACATAATCTATTTGCTTGAGTACAAGTTTAAAAAGCCAAAAATTAGCATAAAACCTGTCATTAACTACCGCCCCATATAGCTTTGAGCTTGAGTGCATAAACGCCAGAACCCCACCTCATCAATACTAGTACCCCACCTCAAAAATACTAGTACCCATACCCCTAATAATTTGTTGAAGCCTGATGAAATAACAGTTGTAGGCTTTGAGTACAACTTTAATGAATTTAATAATCTTAATCTAGCTAGGCTAAACTCTGATAGAGAGAGGCGGCTGATATAAATTTTGTAGGATTTACGCAGAGATTCCCCTCTACCCCCCGAAATTCACTGGGTTTTACCCAAAGAATGAGGGGGGACTTCTTAACTCCTCTTTTCCTCTTTTTATCAGGTTCCCAAAATTGCCGAGTTAGAAGGTGTTATTCCTAAGTTGATAATTATAGCGTTTGTGGAAAATTGAGTAATTTTCTAGTAATCAGTGAATATGCTAGTAACTGATAGATGTTTAGTATCAAAACTGTTTGAGCAGTGGAAATAAAAATCTGCTTAGGTAAACAGCAACAGAGATTTTTCTGGGTGCATAGTACCTAAAGAGGGAGAGCAAATATGAAATTAAAACTTCTAAATGTTCTCACAGTTTGCCTAATTACTTTAGTAGTATTTTCTCCAGGACTAGTAGTATTTAGCATTGTTTGGGGACGACACGTAGAGTTTGTTAGGATGCAGAGTTTAGCCTGTAATCTCAACAAAAAAACTACAGGTGATACTGACTTCGTTTCTCCAACAACAGGCAAAGATTTATCTCAATGTCAGACTAATATTACAATTTCTGACCGCAACGTCGTGAACCCAATATCAGCTGCTGCCGAGCAATATAAACTGGTTACCATCCTGCAATGGTTTGTCTTAATTACCCCTATTTTTGTGGGATTAGGAATTATTGTTTACGACAGGTATCTTGTTTATCGTGCTGCTATCTTAAAAGAACAAGTTGAAATGTTGGAAAGGCTTTGGCAGCAAAGTATCGAGTAATCATCAATTCTTAGTTTGTTTCTGAAAAAAATCAAAACATCATGACAGAAGAACGCCAAATCCAATATTTCGATTTGATTGACCAGTTGCTCAAATGTCCCAACGGTCAAGAACCAGAAATTTTAGAAGCTCAACCGGAATTGATTGATGCTGGCTTTGTGGAGACAATGCTGCAAGTAGCGAGTACATTTGCACATCAAGGTAATCAAGATGGTGCCCAGTTTTTATTTTTTGTTGCTCGTGAATTAGCTAAACAACTGGGTTTATATCCTGAAGCGCCAAATTCTGAAGTGACAAATAAGGAGTAAAAATGCTATTGACTGAAACCGACGCTGGACAAATTGCGTTAGAGTTCCTCATGGCAGACTGGAACATCTCAGAAGATCATAGAGAGTGGTTTACATTCTTTAGCTCTCGGCTTGTGGGTGAGAGTTGGTATATTGTGGAATTGGGTGTAGAAGGATTCCCAGATAGGTGGTTTATTCAAGTTTACGATACGGGAATGTGTGACCCGAACTATACATTTATTTCCCCTGTATCTGGTTCAGATGGGTTTATCGACTTTGTAGATGTGCCAGATATGGTAGCTGAAGTTTTGGTTGCAGAGCGTAAAGCTCGATAAATATAATTCGTAATTCGTAATTATGAAAAAATAATATTGTACCTGAGGTGATTCTAATAGGAATTAAACCTCATTTTTTTTGATGATTTGATTAACAAAATGGAATAAAATCTGTTATTTGTCATGCTTAATTGACAAAAATATGTTATATTAAATAGCGTGATGAGCGCTACAGAAATATGAAGTAAAATGATTGCTGAACATATCCTAGCGAAAGAATTCACAAGAGTCGTCAGTCACTATTATCCAAAACTTGGGGAAATACTGGACGGGTGTCATGTGAAAGTCATAACCTGTTTTTGGGGACGACCAGCTAGACGTTTGCAATATATAGGGATTTACTGTAATGAAGAAATGCTTCCCTATGTGCAAGCCCACGTAAATATACTCCGAGAACTAGCAGATAATATGGGGCTAGTTCAAGTAGTCTGTATGAATGCGAAACGATTACTACGCGATCCGATGTCGAAGTTGAAGCATACCAATCCTCGCTTATGGTTGGAGCTGCAATGGCTGGCAACTGAAAACAACAATTGCCAACAATGAAAACTGGACTTTTCTGCAATTACGAAAATCATCATCAAGATACCCGGCGCACGATCTTTGAACAAGTGGCGTTGGTGCAACAGGCGGAAAGCTTAGGTTTTGAAGAAGCCTGGGTGAGTGAGCATCATTTTAATGAATTCAATCTTAGCTCTTCGATGTTGCTGTTAATGTCACACTTAGCGGGACTTACCTCAACTATTAAACTAGGTACGGCGGCGGTGTTATTGGCATTTCACAACCCCATTCGGGTAGCGGAAGATATTGCTACTCTGGATAATTTGTGCAATGGCAGATTGTTATTTGGGGTTGCGAAAGGTGGCCCTTTTCCCCAACATCACAAGCATTTTGCTACCCCAATGGGCGAATCTCGTAGCAAAATGCTAGAGGCCACGAAATTGATTCAGCAGCTGTTATATGAAACTGACGTGTCATTTAACGGACAGTATTATCAATGCGATCGCCTGACAATTTATCCCCAACCATTGCAGTCACAAATTCCAGTTTATGTTGCCACTGGTGATGATCAAGGCATAGAATTTGCTGCCAAAAATTCTTTTGGTTTAATGGGAGGGCCACCCTTCTCTTTAGAGAGATTAAAAAATACTGTGGCTAAATATAGAGCTTTCAATACTAGTGGTTCCGAAAAACTGGTATTGGCACGCTTTTTTTATGTAGGTAAAACCTACGATGAAGCAGTAAGTGAGGCGTTACCATTCATTCGCAAATTCAGCCAAAAAATGCAAGCCAACTCGGCTGAAGTAATGCAGAAAAGTGCAAATCCCAACCAAAAACCATTTGACCGCACCAACATTTGTTTCGATGAAGACTATTTGATTGAAAACTCAATTATTGGTGATGTGAGGACTTGTCGAGACAAAATCAAGAAATTTCAAGACGAGTTAAATCTCGGTACATTAGCACTCAAACCCGCCTCTATTGTTTTGTCAAAAAACTTAGAGAGTTTGCAGCGCTACAGTCAAGAGGTTCAGAATTATGTCTAAATTACATTTGCTTCCTCCCGATGATTTGCCACCTACCCAGGTGACAAAACAGGATGGAATGCTGCATCTGGAACTAGAAAGATCCACTGGTAGATGCTTTTTTCAGGCTTGCGATCGCATCACGCAAGTCCTATTGTCTAATTGTCAGTGGTATCTCACTAAAAATGGCACAATCTTGATGTTGATTGTTGATTGCCCTGACTTGGTATCTTACTGGCACATAGTCAGCAATATACCCCAATTAGGCAATAGATTAGAAAGGTTTACCCATAACGCCAAAATCCGCGTTTATCCTCCATTTGGTAAAGGGGCGCCATTTGAAATCAGCGTCAATGAAATTTCAGCTTATCGAGATTGGCTGTAAGATTACCCCTTCCCCGCCGTCGGGGAGTGGGGATGAACCTCTAGCCTCTAGCCTCTATTTCCATTCCCAAATTGGCGCGAATTTCACTAATTTGTACATCCCAATATTGATCCCATTTTTGAGCAATAAACTTACCTGAAGTTTGGGAACCTAGATTGTATCCTCGGATAATTTCAGACATTAAGTATTGGAAATTATTTGGTTGATAAAGACTAATCATTACCAGACCAAAACTGATAATCATTACACTAATAGGAATAGGATTTTGACCTGCAAAAAAAGCTTGTAATCCAATTTCTCCAATTTCATCAGTATCAAATCCTGCAACTATGTGATAGATATCATGGGTGCTTCTCCAAAGCATCTTGAGATACGAGATATCATCAACAACAGGAACTTTTTTATAAAAGTAAGGATTAAACCCTGTTGAGCGAATTTTATGAGCATATACATGACCCAAGGTTCCCTCTGGTAGCTGGCTTAACTTATCTAGATTGTAAGGTTCTGGTAGCCAGCGTTCTTGAAACAGGATCTTGACTTCAGGATTTTTTTTCAATTCATTAACGGCTAGCTGTGCCATTTCTGTTTGATCAAGTGCGTCTTCAAAATCAAACACGGGGTCAGCATTGCCATCATCAGTTTTCAGGGTGCTAGATGCCAGAAATTTAATAATGTAGGTAAGGAGTCCTTTATTTGGGTTGCAAGTAATTACATTGACCATAGTTATTCTCTGCATTGAAATATAGCTTGATTTAATGAACCCTGAAGTGCATTAATTAAAACTTATGCGTTGTCGGTAAAAGAAGAATATGCATTATTTATTTTTGATTAAAAAAAATTAATTTTCATTGAACTTCAGGGGGATTGCATAAATCTAGAAATTATTGTTTATTAAAAGATTACAGATAAACACTAAATTTGACTTGATGTGCGAATTAGATCTCAACTATTCAGTTAAAAATTAAATAGTTATAACCTAATTATTGTTTGCCAAAATGGCAATTGAGTAAAATTTATTTTCAGTAATGATGATTATTAGTAGCTAATATACAGACTTTAAATTGATGAATTTTCAAGTATATGGTATAAAATAACCTAAATTTAACTATTAATTAAACTGCTATTAACAATAAAGTTCAGGCGCAACCATAGACTTTTTTTATACTTCAAAAAAAAGTTATGTTAGACCCCGTACAAACTATTACTATCTTTCAAAAACAACCAGACCCTAAGATATTCACCGCCAATCAAGTGATTTTTGACGAAGGACAAACTGGTGATTATATGTACGGGGTGCTAGACGGAAAAGTTGATTTATCAGTTAATGGTAAGGTTGTAGAGATAATTCAACCAGGAGATGTGTTTGGTACTGGTGTATTGGTGGGAATAAAAAACAGAACTTACACCGCCACAGCGCAAACTGATTGTAAACTAGCTTTCTTGGATGAACATCGGTTTTTATTTGCTGTCCAGGAAACACCAATGTTTGCACTCTTAGTTATCAGAAGTTATTCTGAACGTCTGAGTCGTTTAAACCATCACGTGTAAATTTTATACTATTAAATTAGGCAAAATATTGAGGTGATAAATCAGCTACTTTTTTCCTCAGCCAAGCATACCAATTATCTAAACCCTCTCCAGTTGTGGCAGAAACTTGGAAAATCTGCATTTGCGGATTGACCTGTCGTGCATATTCTAGACATTTTTGGACATCAAATTGCACATAAGGCAGCAAATCAATCTTTGTGAGAACCATGATTTCACTAGCACGGAACATATGAGGGTATTTAATTGGTTTATCTTCTCCTTCTGTCACGGAGAGAATGACTACCTTTGCTTGTTCTCCTAAATCAAATAAGGCGGGACAAACTAAATTACCCACATTTTCAATCATTACTATCGAATCTAGCGGTGGGTTTAATTGTTGTAAACCCCTATCAATCATCGATGCATCTAAATGACAACCTGTACCAGTATTGATTTGAACGACTTTACAACCAGTTTCTTGAATTTTTTTAGCATCATTAACAGTTTCTTGGTCGCCTTCAATCACACTCATAGATAACTGACTTTTTAAATCATTGATAGTGCGAATTAAAAGTGTTGTTTTACCTGCGCCAGGAGAACTCATTAAATTTAATGCTAAAATATTTCGACCTTTAAACCATCCCCGATTTTGGGCTGCTATCAAGTTATTTTTAGCTAATATATCTTCTTCTAAAGATATGGTTGTATTATGTATTTTGGCATGAACTTGAGGTGCTTCATGGTGAGTTTGATGATGATGGGAGTGAGTGATTACAGTACCATCAGGTAAAGTATGAGTATGATGATGGTGATTGTGTTCCACCGCATCAGTTTCTAGATTGGTAATTTTGCCTTCAGCATCATCAGAACAACCGCAGGTTACACACATAATTCCTCAATTTCTATTTCCTTAATTTTCAGTTCTTCACCAGCTATTAAATCTAATTGTGTGCTACCACAATTACATATACCAAAAGGCTTATCTAAAACGAATTCTGCACCACATTGACGACACTTAGCTAAACCAGGAATTTCTCTAATTTCTAATGTTGCGCCTGTTAAAACAGTACCTTGAGTACAAATATCAAAACAAAATTGGATCGACTCAGGCAAAATAGCTGAAAGTTGACCAATTTCTAATACCACGCGTTGAACTTTTGCACCTTTAGCGTGTTCACTGACAATTGCCACAATATTTTGTGTAATTCCTAATTCGTGCATAAAATTCTCTTCTTTCTTCTTTTAACAAATACGTGGTAGTTGGTCACCCACCAACATATCAACAACTCTTTCAGTACCAAACACTGTTTTTAACAACACAACTCCTGCAGGTGCAGCAATAACTTCACCAATCATACAGGCATCTTTTCCAGCTGAATGTAACTTCATAGCTGATAAAACAACTTCTGCATGTTCACGTTTTACCACTACCACTAATTTACCTTCATTCGCCAAATACAAAGGATCTAAACCTAAAATTTCACAAACACCTTTGACTTCTTCTCGAATAGAAATACTTGTTTCATTCAGTCTAATTCCTACCTGAGAACTGAGAGCAAATTCATTTAAAACTGTAGCCAAACCGCCGCGTGTTGCATCTCGCATTGCGTGAACTTCAGGACAAACATTAAGAATAGTTTCTACTAAACTATGCAACGGTTGACAGTCACTTTCTATATTCGTTTCTAAAGCTAATTCACCACGGGCTATTAAAATTGCTGTGCCATGATTGCCCAATTCCCCATTAGTAATTATGACATCTCCAACTTGAATATTATGGGCTGAAATATTCACTCCGGCGGGAATTACCCCAATACCAGTAGTATTAATAAACAGTTTATCGGCTGCACCACGATGTACAACTTTGGTGTCACCTGTGACGATTTGCACGTTAGCTTTTTGGGCGGCTAGTTTCATGCTAACAGCGACACGTCGTAAAGTTTCTATGGGTAGTCCTTCTTCTATGATGACACTACAAGTGAGATATAACGGTTTTGCACCACTAACTGCTAAGTCATTAATAGTGCCATTAACGGCTAATTCACCGATGTCGCTTCCGGGGAAAAATAACGGGTCTACTACATAAGAATCTGTAGTAAATGCGAGTCTATCACCTTGTTGGGTGAGATGGGCTAAATTTAGGCTGGCTTGGTCTTCTAATTGGGAAAGAATGGGATTATCAAAGTTATTGATGAAGATATCTTCTATTAAGTCCCGCATGGCTTTACCACCGCTACCGTGAGCGAGGGTGATATGGGTGTCTCGCACTTTGGATGGGCGTTGGCGGGATTTTTGTATGTTTTGAAAGAGGGGGTTTGGGGAGGGAAAAGTCATTTTTTATAACGAACCGCAAAGTACGCAAAGTACACGAAGTAAGAGGGAAAAAATAATTTAAATGCCTTTTTCTTTATGTCTGCCGCTATGTTTGTCAATGTGTAATTGACCGCCTACAGCCCAGTTTTCTCGTTCAAATTCGTCGATGTGGATGGTAATCCATTCTGGTTTGGAACCTAATGTTTCAATGAGTGTGTCAGTAAGTGCTTTTACTAGTTGGCGTTTTTTTTCGACTGAGTGACCTTTGGCAATTTGTACGGTAATAAATGGCATATTATTTTCTCCGTGAATTTAGATGAAGGTTAGGGCTTAACGCAAAATTATTTTTATACTTTGACTGCTTCGTGTTTTTTGCGGTTCGTTTTCCCATATTTGTAATAAGCTGCACAAGCACCTTCCGAAGAAACCATACAAGTTCCAATAGGATTTTCAGGCGTGCAAGCCGTACCAAACACTTTACATTGCCAGGGTTTTAAAACTCCTTTGAGAATTTGTCCACATTGACAGGCTTTGTGATCGGCTACTTTTAAATTAGGCAGTGTAAATTTAATTTCGGCATCAAATTGGGCATATTCGGAACGAATTTTGAAACCAGAATTGGGTATGTCGCCTAAGCCGCGCCATTCAAAATTTTCTCTGACTGTAAAAACTTGATTTATTGCTTGGAGTGCAATTAAGTTTCCGGCTGGTTCTACTAATCTGTTATATTGATTTTCAACTTCGCAACGATTGGCGATAATTTGCTGTAGTACCATCCAAATTGATTGGAGAATATCTATAGGTTCAAAGCCGGAAACAACGATGGGTTTATGATATTTTTGGGCAATGAATTGATAGGGTTCTGTGCCAATTACCATGCTGACATGACCAGGGCCGACAAATCCATCTAGTTGTAAGTCGGGGTTATCTAGTAAGGCTTCCAGGGCGGGAATTACTAGGACGTGGTTGCAAAACATACTAAAGTTAGTGATGTTTTCGGCGGCTGCTTGGAGAATGGTGAGGGCGGTACTGGGGGCGGTGGTTTCAAAGCCTAGGGCGAAGAATACTATTTGTTTCTTTGGGTTATCTCTGGCGAGTTGCAGGCTATCTAATGGGGAGTAGACCATGCGGATATCTGCGCCTGTGGCTCTGGCTTGCAGTAAACTGGTGGTGGAACCGGGAACGCGCATGGTGTCGCCAAATGTGGCCAGGATGACGTTATGATTTTGGGAGATAGCGATCGCATCGTCTAATCTCCCTTTGGGCATGACGCAAACTGGACAGCCAGGCCCGTGTATAAGTTCTATGTTGAGGGGAAGGATTTCTTCTATACCGTATTTAAATATGGAGTGGGTATGTCCACCGCATACTTCCATGATTTTAATGGGTTTTTTTAGTTGTTGGCTGAATTGGGTGATTTGTTTTTGTAGGGCTAGGGCTTTTTCGGGTTCTCGAAATTCGTCTATGTATTTCATGGGGTTATTGGTTGGTGGTGGAGGGTTTTTTTTACGTTCGCGTAGCGTGCGCCGCATACCGCCAAGTCGCCAAGGTCGCCAAGAGAAGATAGGTTTAGTTAGGTATTGTTGCTTGGGCGATGGCTAGTTCTTCTAGTAGTTGTAGGGTTTCGGCTGCTTGTTGTTCGTTGATGCGGTTCATGGCGAAGCCTACGTGTACTAATACCCAGTCTCCTATACAGGTTTCGGGGGGGTGTTGTTCGTCTACTATGCAGGCTATGTTTATTTGGCGTTTGACTCCCGCTATGTTGACTATGGCTAGTTTGTTTTTAATGTCGCTAATTTCAATGATTTGACCGGGGATTCCTAAACACATTTTTTGTTTTCCTGAAAAGGCAGAAGGGGTATTAAGAATCTATAATTTGGGCGGCGGTAATAATGGCTTGTCCCAGTGAGATATTGCCGTCGTTGGGTGGAACTATGCTATGAGTTAAAACTTCTATTTCTAGGTTTTGGAGTTGTTTGGTGATTTGGGTTAATAAAATACAATTTTGAAATACTCCTCCGGTTAAAATTACTTGTTTAATTAGGTTTTCTTGACACAAATGTTTGACTAAATTAACAATGATATGAGCTAAACTTTGATGAAATTTTGTAGCTATGACTGATGGGGGTATCTGCTGTTGCAAGTCATGCAGTAAGGCTTGCCACATAGGTTTGGGGTCTATACAATAAATGCTATCGGAAAAGTTAAGCTGAAAAGGGTAAATTAGCTTTTCTTCATGATTATTTAAGTTGCTGGGATCTGCTAAGGCTTCCATTGCGATCGCAGCTTCTCCTTCATAGCTACATGCTTCTGGATAAATACCGATGGCGGCGGCTACGGCATCAAATAATCTGCCTACGGATGAGGCTACAGGTGAGTTTATTTTTTTGTCTATTAGTTGATTTAGTAGTTTAATAGGTTGTTGTTGGAGAAATTTGATAATCTCTAAATTACTATATTGTTGTTGGCAATCATCCCAAAGATTTGCACTCACTAAGTGGGCATATGTATTTCGCCAAGGTTGATAAGTGGCTTTTTCTCCACCAATCATAGCCACTGGTTTAAATGTTGCTAGTCGCTTAAATTGCCGGTAGTCTGCTAAGAGAAATTCGCCACCCCAAAATGTGTTATCTGTTCCATACCCTAAGCCATCTAAGGCGATGCCTAAAACTGGGGGCGAATCTAAAGGTAAATTATTTTCTGCCATACACGCGGCGATGTGGGCATGATGATGTTGGATATGATGCAGCTTGATTTTATTAGTAAATGCTAATTCTTTACCTAGTTTAGTTGAGAGATATTCAGGGTGTTTGTCAACTGCGATCGCTTGCGGTTGATGGTCAAATAAATTTAAATATAAGTTGAGAGTATCTTGATAAGAATTAAAAGCCGCAGCGTTTTCTAAGTCACCTAAATGTTGAGAAAGAATTGCTTCATTTCCCCGCAACAAACAAAAGGTATTTTTTAACTCACTCCCCATTGCTAAAACTTGCGGAACTTTATCAAATCCTGGTGGTAATTTAATTGGTGCAGGTGCGTATCCTCTCGCACGCCGAAGTATTTGCACTTTATCGTCAATTACCCGCACAACTGAATCATCAACTCGATTGACAATATCCCGATTATGTAAAATAAAATAATCAGCTATAGCACGTAAGTTTTCCCTAGCATCTTGATTATCAATACATTGGGGTTCGTCTGCAATATTTCCACTTGTTAACACAATCGGTCGATTCATGCGCCTTAAAATCAGATGATGCAAAGGCGTATAAGGCAACATAAAACCCAGATAATTTAGTTCTGGTGCGACACTAGGCGCAATAGAAAACTGAGCTTTTTTCTCTTTGTCTCCTTTCCCTACTCCCCACTCCCTACTCTCTACTCCCTTTTTTTGTAATAAAACAATAGGCGCAACTGGACTATTTAATAATTTTTCTTCTTTAGCATTCACAAAACAATATTCTGTAATTACCGCCAAATCTCGCGCCATTAAAGCAAAAGGCTTATGATATCTTCTTTTACGCTGACGCAATTTTTGTACAGCCACCTCTTGAGTTGCATCACAAGCCAAATGAATCCCACCCAAACCCTTAATCGCAACAATTTCACCTCTTTGCAACAAAGTACAAACAGCATCCACATCATCCATCATTGAAAACATAGAAGCCGTCACAGGCTTACCATCAGCACGTTCTAACCAAGCCATAGGGCCGCAAGTATGACAAGCTACAGGCTGGGCGTGAAACCGACGATTTTCCACATCTGCATATTCCCCCTCACACACAGGACACATAGCAAACGCAGACATACTGGTATTGCATCTGTCATAGGGAATCCTCCGAATAATACTCAAACGCGGGCCACAATGAGTACAGTTAGTAAAAGGGTAACGATAAAACCGACTAAAAGGGTCAAAAATTTCTTGTTGACACTGAGGACAAATCGCCGCATCCGGCGCAATTTCTGTACTTATCGAACCACTCACACTTTTTACAATCACAAAATCATCAAACCTCGCCTCCCCTTCATAACGACTTCTAACTATCTCCTCAATCTTCCCCAACCGAGGACATTCTACATATAACCGCCGCACAAATTCCTCAATCGCCCCCTCACTCCCACAAACCCGAATCAAAACACCCTCACCATCATTCCCCACCTCCCCCAACAACCCAAAAGCCCTCGCTAACCGATAAACAGTCGGACGAAAACCCACACCTTGAACAGTCCCCCGAACCCTAACTTCCTCAGTTACCATAAACTATCTTGCCTTCCTTTCTCCGCGCCTTTGCGCCTTTGCGTGAAACACTCTTACCTCATTCCCCACAACAAAACCCGATTATTCCCAGAATCAGCAATCACCGCCGTATCACCACAAACCTGTACCCCATAACACCAATTCAAACTATCCCGCTTCGGCAAACCAAAATCACGATTTTCACCCTTACTTTGAAAATCCCTTTGCCCCACCACCACATCCGCCGCAACACCATTTAATAACAGTAACTCCCGCCTTCTCCATCCTAACAACCGAGAATTAGCAGTATCAGCCACCACCAACAAATCATCAGCCACACCCACACCATAAGGCATACTCAAACTACTAGCATGAGGAAAATAAACCCCCTGATTCATCTCCACACAATTAAAGTTTTTTTGTCCCAATACCACCGCACAAGGAGTATTATTTTCTCTTGGTATCCCCTCCCAAATCATCACCCGATTATTACCAGCATCAGCGACAACCAAATCATCGCCCCACACAGCAATATGATGACACCAACGCATACTCGCAGCCGTCGCCGAACCACCACCATTTTCATTGCGAGATGTCATATTTGGTTGTCCCAAAACTAAATCCGCAGGTTGACCATTTTCTGTAGGTAATTGCTGCCAAATTAACACCCGACGATTACCAGTATCCGCTACAAATAACTGTCCTTGATGATAGAAAACCCCATAAGGCCAGTGCATAGTATTAGCAGCCGCTTCTTGACTTCCCCGATTTGGTTCATTATCAATAAAATTAACTTGCCCTAATACCAAATCCGCCGGTACATGACTATCTACTGGGACATTATGCCAAATCAAAACCCGATGATTCCAAGCATCAGCCACAGCTAAACCTGCACCACAAGCACATATCCCCGTAGGTACACTAAAACTTGCCCTTCCCGGCGTACCCTTAGCATTTTGTCCCTCATGGTAAAAATCTGGCTGTCCAATTACCCAATCAGCCGGTTGACTATCTGCGGTGGGTAAATTTTGCCATCCCAATAAGCGATGATGTCCTGTATCTGATACCCATAAAGGTCCAGTTGGAGATAATAAACAAGCACCACGAGGCCCAAACATATTAATGGGACTAGGTGCTATAGGTATCGCTAATATTTCTGGATCAATAATATTACCTAAAACCACCTCTGCACCCTGAGATGATAAATTTAAAACATGGGAATGTGACGCAGCATTAATACTATTGGGAATATCCATTAACCGCAGATGAACACTGATAACCATTTAAATTCATCGGCGTTATGACGCGTGTATCAGCGGTTGCAGTTTTGCCATCAAATTGAATATTTTGGCAATTTTACAAACACCTTTTCACCTTTAATTTGTACTGGATATGACTGAAGCGAAATTCCCGGAGTAGTTAAACATTCACCTGTGGATAATTTGTATTGAAACCCATGTGATAGACAAGTGATGATACCATTATCTAACTTGCCTCTATCTAAAGGAGTTGCCAGGTGAATACAAGCATTCACATAACAGTTAACTTCTCCACCTTGGCGATATAAAATTAGGGAATTTTTCCCAATTTCACCTGTTAATATCCCAAATTCAGGAATTTGATCAATCGTTGTCACTTTTACCCAAGTAGCCGCCTGGGAAGTTGACGGAATATTTACATCAGCATCAGTAGGAGGATGATTTACTGCAACCACCTGAGTAATTTCCGGGCAATGATTTTTAATTGCTTGTTCCACACTTTGAGTTAAAGTCAAAGTTGAAGTAGGACAATTACTGCAATTGCCAATTAACTTAACTTCCACTGTATCTGGTGGTTTAATTGCTACAAATTCCACATCCCCATCATGGCTTTTTAAGCCTGGGCGAACTTCTGCTAGGGCTGCTTGCACACGTTCTATCAGTGGTGGTTGTGGTGGCTTGACTAATTCATGATAAAGCAGAACTGCATACACAACTTCATCATCAACAGCCTGACGCAATGCTGACATTGATTCTTGTTTTAAGTCTTTAATCAAACGCGTCAATGCTTCTTTATGCAAAGCTTCAATCGCCCTTTTTAACCCCACAGCCACACACCTTTGGCTTTCATCCCACTCAGAGATAATTGCTTCAAAGCGATTGATTTCTTGCACTAATTCTTCAAGTTCTGTCATTAATTATATTAGAAAAAACAACTATGTCAAGCAATGTAAAATAATTGTAATTTAGTTCGTAGTCAGTGGCTCTAGCCCTTATTTGAGGACTAAAGTCCTCACTACAAACCTTTAATTATTTACGACATCATACTTACTTCATTTTGAAGTCTTTTAAGAGGAATGGCATTACTAAACCTGTAGCTAAACTAGCTGTGACTATTGATGACCATAAAGGACAGTTAAATTGCGACAACAATAGCAGAATGATAGAACCAATACTGGATGCGATCGCAATTTTGACAACAAAATCTAAAGGGTCACGAATTAGCTTACCTTTGAAAAATAATTTGGCGGAAAACCAACCTATTTCTATCATTGTTCCTCCTAATAATTTGGTAGTAAATTCAAGACAGTAAAACCTAAAATCATCGCGGGAATCACACCTGCTGGGCCAAATAATGCCCCCAGGGTTGCGGAAAATTGATACCCTATATCTTTACCTCCTAATATCATTCCGCCAATAGCACCCCCAACCATAGATAAGGCTGTTGCTATGACTATCCACGCAAATTCTGTAGCTATGTTTAAGTCGCCAGCTATTAAGCTTGTGAGAAAATCTCTCACGGTAGGATTGTTGAAAATATCTGTCATAATCTATGTTTCTCCTTCAGTAATTATTAGCCCCTAACCGCATTTCTTCTTCCAAATCTTGTATTGCTTGGGCGACTGCTTGGGCTTGTTCTGTTTGTTGATTTTGGGTGAAAATTTGCCAAGCTTCTTGATAGTAAGCACGCGCTTGTAAGAGATTTTGCGGATTACCTGCTTCGGGTTTTTCGGGGTTGTCGGGTAAGTTGAATAAGGCGTTGGCTTTGTTGGAAATTGTGTTAGCGTACTCTAAAGGTGTATCTCTGGGGTTACGCACTTTTAAGGCTTCGTCGTAAGCTGCGATCGCTCGTAAGTTATTATCTAGAGGATGGGAACTCACTAGGTATTGCAAGGCGTTACCCAGGTTGTTTTGCAGCATTGCATATTCTCTAGGATGATCAATCAGGTTAATATGCTTCAATGCAACTTCAAATGACTGTACAGCTAACCCCTGACGCAAGTATTCTCGTTCTGATGCCATCGGCATAGAAAGATAGGCGATCGCAATATTGTTGTATAAAATGGCGTATTCTTGTGGGTAATTTTCCCAGGTAAAGACCCGCAAAGCTTCATTATATGCTTGAATGCTATCTGTAATCCGTGCCAAATTTAACGGTACTAAGGACTGCAACACCAATCCAAAATTCATCTGTGCCTCTGCCACTTCTTCCGGTGAGGCTAATTCCTGTAAAATCGGCAAGGCTTCTTCATAACCTGCTTTTGCTTGCAGTAGTAGTTCCGTCCCCGCATCAGGGATTGCTTGTAAAGTCCCTGACATTCCTACTTGGGTGCGGGCTTTTAACAAAGGATATTCCTCGCCACACATCTCATGGGCGCGGTAATACAAAGAAACCGCATTCCGCAAATCTTGGGCAGTTTTCGGCTGCTTTTGAAAACCTTGTGCAATCTCGATCAGCATTTGGATTTTTTCTGCTGTCGTGGCTGACTCGGATGCAATAGCTGCGATCGCCGCCTTTACTGCTGAATCTGTAATGCTAGGGGTCATAACTGCCGTACTCTAACCAATTTGGGAATTGAGAATGTCAACGCCCACCAAAGATAGAGACACGCGATCGCGTCTAATCAGGGGCTATACCGATTTACGCAGGTTGTGAGTAGTTCAGGCGTTCCCCTCTGTTGCCTGAAAGTAGGGGGCTAGGGGCTAGAGGCTAAAGGTTAGAGGCTAGAGACTAGAAAAATTTATCTAATACTTAATACCTGATACCTAGTACCTAATACCCAATAGTTATTCCCTACCATTGAGTGAATCAATTTTTTTACTATAGGATAATCTACTGACAAAATTCTAGGGGGGAATTGCTAATATTAATGTCAGCTTTAAATACTTAAAGTTTTGATGAATTTATTTCCTCTAAAAATTTAACAATTTTGCTCATAAAATCATGAAAAATGTTTTTTATTTGACATACTTATTTTTCATTTTATGTATTCATCAACTCTTTTATGGACTAGCCCCTAGCCCCTAGTCTCTAGAACCCCACGAATAATTAATTTTTATTTAATGAAAGATAATTATCCAAAAAACCATTTTATATTAAAAAATAAATACTAATAAACAGGTGATACTCCACAAGCTTTATCACTCAGATCATGCATGGTAAACAATCGAAAAAATATGTAGCTAATGACTAATGTACTATGGCTGCAAGGTGGTGCTTGTTCTGGTAACACCATGTCTTTTCTGAATGCCGAAGAACCGACAGTCTGCGATTTAATTGCTGATTTTGGTATTAAGGTACTTTGGCATCCATCTCTAGGATTGGAACTAGGCAACAACTTACAAACACTCCTATGGGATTGCATCTTGGGCAAAATTCCCCTCGATATTTTGGTATTTGAAGGCAGTGTAGTTAATGCCCCCAATGGTACCGGCGAATGGAATCGTTTTGCCGATCGCCCGATGAAAGATTGGTTAACTGACCTTTCCCAAGTAGCCAACTTCATCGTTGCCGTGGGAGACTGTGCTACATGGGGCGGAATCCCAGGCATGTCACCCAACCCCAGCGAATCACAAGGTTTACAGTTTCTCAAGCGTCAAGAAGGTGGTTTTTTAGGCAAAGATTTTGTTTCCAAAGCCGGATTACCTGTCATCAATATTCCCGGATGTCCCGCCCATCCTGATTGGATTACGCAGATATTAGTGGCGATCGCCACCGGACGCATAGCTGATATCGCCCTAGACGAACTACATCGTCCTCAAACTTTCTTCAATACATACACCCAAACAGGCTGTACCCGTAACGTTCACTTTGCCTATAAAGCATCCACAGGTGAATTTGGTCAACGTAAAGGCTGTCTGTTTTACGACTTGGGTTGTCGTGGCCCCATGACTCACTCATCCTGCAACCGCATTTTATGGAACCGCGTTTCCTCCAAAACCCGCGCGGGGATGCCCTGTTTAGGTTGTACAGAACCAGAATTTCCCTTCTTTGACCTCCAGCCAGGAACCGTCTTTAAAACCCAAACAGTTATGGGGGTTCCCAAAGAATTACCGCCAGGAGTCAAAAAGAAAGATTACGCCGTCCTGACAATGGTCGCCAAAGATACAGCCCCACCTTGGGCAGAAGAAGACTTTTTTACAGTTTAGGAGAGGCTAGGGGCTAGAGGCTAGGGACTAGAGAAAAAACCCCTACTCCCCACTCCCTATTCCCTACTCCCTTACAAATTAGGAGAGGAGAATGACAATTCAAACACTAGATATTTCGCCTGTTGGTAGAGTCGAGGGCGATTTAGATGTCCGAGTAGATATTGAAGATGGGCGGGTAGTTAACGCCTGGACACATGCGGAACTGTTTCGGGGATTTGAAATTATCTTACGCGGTAAAGACCCCCAAGCCGGCTTAATTGTGACGCCGCGTATCTGCGGTATTTGTGGCGGTTCCCATCTGACTAGCGCATCCTGGGCGTTAGATACAGCTTGGGGGACGCAAGTTCCTCGCAATGCGATTTTGGCGAGAAATTTGGGTCAAATTGTGGAAACCATCCAAAGTATACCCCGCTATTTTTATGGTTTGTTTGCTATCGACTTGACTAATAAAAATTACCGTAGTAGTCGTTTTTATGAAGAGGCTTGTCGCAGGTTTGCGGCTTACACTGGCACATCTTACGAAATCGGTGTGACTATTTCCGCTAAACCAGTAGAAATTTATGCACTGTTGGGCGGACAATGGCCTCACAGCAGTTATATGGTGATAAATTGCGGAAGTGCTTATATAGCCAGGATTTGTAAGGATAGGTGCAATGATTCCCTGATTTTTCCTTAAATCAGGCGATTCTGAGATGGTATCTAGCAGCCAATCTATTGATTTTTCTCTGCTAAAAGTTATTTATTTGGTTTTCTCAGACATTACCTAATTCTTCCCTACATTACCGCCCCCAACCCTAAAATCGTCTAAACTCAAAGTGTCCGCCAACTGCCAAAATCCCATGCCTCGCTGGTTCAATATCGCAGGTCCATGTAACCCTGAAAAGCACTACACCCTCTCAGCCACAAATCGTCTCTCTGACTTATCAATGCTGATTGAACAAGAAAGCTATTTTGTCCTTCATGCACCGCGACAAACGGGGAAAACCACGGCAATGTTAGCCCTAGCACAGCAACTTACCGATACAGGACGCTATGCAGCAGTAATGGTATCGGTAGAGGTGGGAAGTGCATTTAATCATGACCCAGGTGCGGCAGAATTGGCGATTTTGGGAACTTGGTATGATACGATTTCTATCCGCTTATCTAATGAATTGCAACCACCTGTTAAGCAATGGCAAAAGGAAGAACCAGGAAACAGAATTAAGGCTTTTTTGCAAGGTTGGGCAAAAGCTTTACCTCGACCTTTGGTAGTATTTATTGATGAAATTGATTCTTTACAAGACCAAACACTAATTTCAATTTTACGACAGTTAAGAGATGGTTTTCCTAATCGTCCAGAAAATTTTCCCTCATCTGTAGGATTAATTGGTTTAAGGGATGTGCGAGATTATAAAGTAGCATCCGGTGGTAGTGACAGATTAAATACATCCAGTCCTTTTAATATTAAAGTCACTTCCATTACCCTGAGAAATTTCAACGCCGAAGAAGTTGCAGAACTATATCAACAACACACAGCAGCAACAGGACAAATTTTCACACCAGAAGCCACAGCAACAGCCTTTGATTTAACTCAAGGACAACCTTGGTTAGTGAATGCCCTTGCTAAAGAAGTTGTGGAAAAAATGGTTAAAGATAGAAGTATTGCTATTACTAAAGAACACATTTTACAGGCAAAAGAAATATTAATTGCCCGTCAAGATACTCATCTTGATAGTTTAGCTGAACGCTTACGAGAACCAAGGATAAAAGCGATTATTGAACCAATGTTAGCAGGTTTAGAATTGGGGGATATACCCAACGATGATATTCAATTTGTGATTGATTTGGGTTTGTGTAAAATGCACCCCCAAGGTGGATTAACTATTGCTAATCCCATTTATCGGGAAGTTTTACCCAGGGTGTTAACGGTGACACCAATGGCTTCTCTACCAAGGATTGCACCAACTTGGTTAACCCCGGAAGGGGAGTTAAATATAGATGCGTTACTTGCAGCATTTCTCAAGTTTTGGCGACAGCATGGGGAACCGTTATTAGGTAGCACTGGCTATCATGAAATTGCCCCCCACATTGTATTAATGGCGTTTTTGCATCGTGTGGTTAATGGTGGTGGCATTTTAGAGAGGGAATATGCAATTGGTAGTGACAGAATGGATTTATGTCTGCGTTACAAAGGTGTGACGTTAGGTATTGAGTTAAAGGTATGGCGGGAGAAAAAGCGCGACCCCCAAACTGAGGGTATTGAGCAGTTAGAATCCTATTTAGGGCGTTTGGGGTTGGATTTTGGTTGGTTATTTGTGTTTGATAGGCGTAAAAATGCCCTCCCAATGGAGGAACGTTTATCAACTCAGGTTGTGTTGACACAAAATCAACGCAGGATTACTGTGATTCGGGCTTGAGTATTTTGCTAGGAAGCAGCTAGGTGAATTTTCATATTTCAGAAATCTTCTATGTCTGTCAAAAAGTCTGCCTCTTCTTCATGAGTTTTTTCATTAGATTGCTCCTTTGCTTTCAACTCTCGATCAATTTGGTCAACAAGATTTACCACCCTAACAATAGCTTCATTAACTTTTGCCGTATCAATATCGATTTCTTTACCTTTTTTTGTTTTGCCATTTCTATGCACTAAATCATGTCTAATTCCTATATCACTTTGAACTTCCGAAAAGTCTGGAAATGAAATAGCTAGAGTCGATTCATACATTTTTTTAACTTTGGCAAGGTTATGATAAATCACCCCTAGCATTGCTTTTTTTGCTATTTCCTCGGCTTGATCAGCACGTTCTAATAGCTCATTCATTCCTAGCTTTTGTTCCTTAAAGTCCTTAAACGAAGCAAAAAAAGATCTAAGATACGATTTCTTTGACAAAACAGTATTTATGAATGCGTCAGATAAATAAGTCTCAAGGCAAGCTATCGTGCCAATATGAATTTGCCTTTTTAGCATTTTCTGTGCATTTAAATCATCAATAGCAAGGCTATTTAGAACTCGAAGACTGGCAATCTCATCAGAAAAAGTACGATAAAACTCAGTGTTAGAAAGAATTGCATCTAGCTGATCTTCGTAGGGATCATAGTCCTCATCAAGGCTGGTTGACCAAATATCATCAAAATCTTGGAGTAATTCTCCGCCTTTTACTTCAACCTCTGTACTCTGGATAGATCCAATCGGGTACTCCCAAACATCCCACTCAACCTCAACACAATTTCCTTGCTCACTTTCTAAATAAACGGATGAATAATAATGAACTTCCGCACCCATCGATCTTTCTTCAGCGTCATCACCAATTTCCCATTCCAAGTCGTCGCCACTGACTTCAAGGACTTCACCTGTATCTGGTATCAGTATTTTTGCTTTTCCACTACACCGGATAGTCGTTGCTACAAACAATCCAATTTCAGGGACTAACAGTTAATCTTAAAACAACCACCACCTATAGCCTAAGCGGTCAACTATATTATTTAGACGGAAAGATTCCGTCTATCACACCAAATCAATCCATTCAAATGAAGCATTACAGCTAATTTAGTCATAATATTAAGAACTTTTATGGATATCGTCAATATCCACAAATTATACAGAAAATTTACAGACAAATACCTAAATCTGAGTGAATGGCAATCAAATTTCTGGCTATTATCTTTTTCCGAGTAATAGAAGGAATGATTCGGTACATCTACCCGATGTTTAAACAAACAAAAATCCCTAATTAGTTCTTCCTGCCATCCCCAACCTTAAAATCGTCTAAACTCAAAGTATCCGCCAACTGCCAAAATCCCATGTCTCGCTGGTTTAATATTGCAGGCCCTTGTAACCCTGAAAAGCACTATACCATCTCAGCCACAAGTCGTCTCCCTGACTTGTCACTGCTGATTGAACAAGAAAGTTATTTTGTCGTTCATGCACCACGACAAACAGGGAAAACTACAGCAATGTTAGCCCTAGCACAGCAACTTACCGATACAGGACGTTATGCAGCAGTAATGGTATCGGTAGAGGTAGGAAGTGCATTTAATCATGACCCCAGTGCAGCAGAATTAGCAATTTTGGGAACTTGGCAAAATACAATTGAGGATAACTTACCCCCAGAACTACAACCCCCAAATTGGGTTTATAATGCGCCTGGGCAGAGAATTGGCGAAAATTTAAGAGCTTGGTCACGAGCTATAAATCGTCCGTTAGTATTATTTATAGATGAAATTGATTCCCTACAAGACCAAACACTAATTTCAGTTTTACGACAGTTACGTGAAGGTTATCGCAGTCGTCCAGAAAATTTTCCCTCATCGGTGGGATTAATTGGTTTAAGAGATGTGCGAGATTATAAAGTAGCATCTGGTGGTAGTGATAGGTTAAATACATCTAGTCCTTTTAATATTAAAGTCACTTCCATTACCCTGAGAAATTTTCATGCCGAGGAAGTTGCAGAACTATATCAACAACATACAGAAGAAACCGGACAAATTTTCACACCAGAAGCCACAGCAACAGCCTTTGATTTAACCCAAGGACAACCTTGGTTAGTAAATGCCCTTGCTAAAGAAGTTGTGGAAAAAATGGTTAAAGACAGAAGTATTGCTATTACTAAAGAACATATTTTACAGGCAAAAGAAATATTAATTGCCCGTCAAGATACTCATCTTGATAGTTTAGCTGAACGCTTACGAGAACCAAGGATAAAAGCGATTATTGAACCAATGTTAGCAGGTTTAGAATTGGGGGATATACCCAACGATGATATTCAATTTGTGATTGATTTGGGTTTGTGTAAAATGCACCCCCAAGGTGGATTAACTATTGCTAATCCCATTTATCGGGAAGTTTTACCCAGGGTGTTAACGGTGACACCAATGGCTTCTCTACCAAGGATTGCACCAACTTGGTTAACCCCGGAAGGGGAGTTAAATATAGATGCGTTACTTGCAGCATTTCTCAAGTTTTGGCGACAGCATGGGGAACCGTTATTAGGTAGCACTGGCTATCATGAAATTGCCCCCCACATTGTATTAATGGCGTTTTTGCATCGTGTGGTTAATGGTGGTGGCATTTTAGAGAGGGAATATGCAATTGGTAGTGACAGAATGGATTTATGTCTGCGTTACAAAGGTGTGACGTTAGGTATTGAGTTAAAGGTATGGCGGGAGAAAAAGCGCGACCCCCAAACTGAGGGTATTGAGCAGTTAGAATCCTATTTAGGGCGTTTGGGGTTGGATTTTGGTTGGTTATTTGTGTTTGATAGGCGTAAAAATGCCCTCCCAATGGAAGAACGTTTATCAACTCAGGTTGTGCTAACGGAAAATCAGCGTCGGATTACTGTAATTCGGGCGTGAGTATGCAGATGTAGGAGTAGGTTGGCGATACGCCTTTGGGGTAAAGCTTCGCTTATCGCAATCAGGGGAAGTACAAGGCAAGTGGTTAAGTATAATTATTTTATTACCATTGGAATATAAACCCGGCTTTTTCTCAATATAAATACGTAAATAGCAATATAACAGTTAAAATAGTTACGATTGAGATTGAGTATAGAAGTATTGATTTATTTGGATAGTGAGCGTTTTTCTCAAAGATGTTTAACGGTGAAGTTAGACGGCTGATATTTATAACTTAGTTCGAGTGCATTACAAAAGCTATTTAGTTGATTAAGCAAAGCATTATAGTAAACGTAAGCATCGTCTCGTTGATCTTGGAGAAGGGCATATAAAGTTAACTCTGGCTCTGGCGCTAAGTGATCTTTAGGGATATCTAAACCGGCTTCAGTTAAGCGTGTTGACGCGATCGCAGCTAACAATGCTCCAATTGTATTGGACTCGCCTCTGTGAAGATCACTGAGTCCAGGCAAGATTATCTCAGATCCCGGCAACTCATTGAGATTCATGATTGATCATCCTCCAGGTTATCTTCACTTCACAATGACTTGTTAGCTGGCTGGCAACAACCAAGTTATTGATCATCAATCCAATCGCTGCAAAGTTCACAGAACGAATCAGCTTCATTATCTACTGAATTTACCCAATCAGGATAGCTAGAAAGATTCATCTCTTTTTCCCACTCTTGTAGAAAGGAAACGTATGGCTCACCACATTTGAGGCAGTAATGCACGGTATATTGAGCTATGCAGTTAAAACAGTGAGCCACTCTAGGGTGATTTGCTGTCGGATCTGGAACAGCTATTGCTTCCTCTTCACACATTTCACAAGTGAAATAGTGATAATCAATCCATTTTTCTTTTGGGTCTGAAATTGGTATGCCTTCCGTCCTCATGTGCTGAATGTAGAACAAATAAGCCATTGACAGAGTTCGATAAGTGCTTTGACTTTCTAGATCATCAATCTCTATTCCATTTTCAGAAAGTTCGTCTTCACGAGCTTCATCAAGCTTATCTAGTTCAGCTTTGAGACTTAAGCCTAATTCTTTAGACACAAAGCTATCCAGGAAAACAAAAGCAGCAGCTAAAAAATCTTTAACTTCATCTGGATTGAGAGCAACTTCTTTATGTTCAATTGAATTTCTGGCTTTTCGCAAAGCATCTAATGCTCCACCTAGCTTGTATTTTCCCGATTCCTGTAGTTCTGCATACTGGAACAGTAGTAGTTTGGCTTCTTTAACTAAAAGATCGATCGCCTCATCAGAGCCTACTGTGTTACCACTTTTTCGATAGATTAATGTCTCATCGTGTTTCGCCAGCCTCGCTTTCAGAAAGAGTTCAACGGCATGAAAAATGTGCAGAATTACATATTTCCAATCTGTATTTCTCTTACCGTAAAGATGATGCTCTACACCATGTACAAGAGAATCCATTGCGTTTTCTTCAAGCTTTACGACTAATTTCTGCTGGTTTGAGGTCGCCTTGTTTGTCATTTCTATTTCGTTACTGCCTAAAATCACCGACTCATCCTAGTTTAGCAAGTTGCTCAAATCATTTAACTCAGCGATCACGAGGAACGCATTTAACTCAGCAGACCAAGAAACCATCTGCTGTTTTAATTGGTATTCCCTGATGATTTTCCCGATCTAACGCGAGAAGATTTAAAAGCTTGTATTGCTTATGCGGCTGACCGTAAACGTCGGCTTATGATTTATCCATTATCAGCATGAAATTACTGTTTGATGAAAACGTAATAAGGTGCGTTACATTGCATTAACGCACCCTACAGGATCGGCGATCGCAGCGATCGCAGTTAAGAAAGTACAAGGCAAGTAGTTAAGTATAATTATTTTCTTTGTATTGAAGTATAAAGCGGGCTTTTTGTCAATATAAATACGCAAATAACAATATCTAAGTTTAAATAATTACAGGTCAGCTTATGTATAGAAGTATTGATTTATTTGGATATTGAGCGATCGCTTTTCTCAAAGATGTTTAACGACCCCATTCACCCGCCGGTAGATCAGCAAAGCAACCAACTGGGATTGTTGGGCTGATAGGCTTTGCTCTAACGATTTCTTTTGCGCCTATAGTATGGAGCTACCCATTTTCCGCTTCGACTGTTAGGATAACCACTTACATATTCATACTCATTTTGATTAGTAATTCTTTGATATTCTGCTTCTGAAATTTTTTCTTGAGTTGCAGTTGTCCTGGTAGTTGGTTGTGGTGTAGATTTTTTAGATATCACTGTGTTAGCGCTAGAAAGCTCTTCTAGCCTCTGATTTAGGCTAGATATTTCACCTTGCTGATGCTGATAATGTTGGTATAAAACTTGATTTTGTCTCTGTAGTTCTAGCTTTTGAGAATTGAGTTGAGATATTTCATTCTGCAAATTCTCAACTTCGGATTCTTTGTTTTGAGCATAAGTAGAGATATCTTCAATTCTTTTTTGCAAGCTTGATTTTTTCTGATTTAACTGAGATATTTGGTTCTCTAATTGATCAATCTGATCTTGCTTCTTATGATTAAAATCGGCTGATTTTTGAATGTCTTTTTTCAAGTTGCGAATTGAATTTTGGAGATCATTTATCTGGATTTGTTTTTCTTGAACTGATTCCGTAATATTTTGAATATTGCTTCGCAAAGCGGCTATATCTGCATCACGGTTTGATATATCTTTATGAAGATCAGAAATATTTTTTGTGAGGTTTAAAATCTCTTTTGTACGTCTATTTAATTCATTTTTATCTTCTTGCTTAACTCTAAGTAAATTGTTAAATTCTTGAGACAAGAGATTAATGCGGGAATGTAGCTCATTAACAAGCGATTGATAATTCCCGTTAGTCATAGGGTTATTAGAATTTAAAACTAATTTTGCTGATAAAACTTTTAATAATTCATCGATTCTATAAGCAAGACGAAGACGATAAGGACTGATTTGATTACTACTTTGTGCTATTTCCGAAGCTAATTTCGTAATTGCTTCAGAAAGGATAATTTGCGACGGTTGCCTGCTTCTAATAAAAAGAATCAGATTAGTCACAACCTTCTGAATTTGCTCATAATCTTTCTCTGCTTGACTAGCCAGAAAATTACGAACAGAATCCTGTATTTCTACTAAAACACGATAACTTCGAGGTCTTCGAGGCTCAAGTTCTTGTAGGATTTCGCTTCTTTTATACTCCAATGCTTCAAGCGTCTTAGCGATTTTTTCATGATTTGCAGAAGGGTCTGTACCAAGGCGTTCTAATACACCTTTATACAACCATACTTGAGACTCAAGTTTATTCAGCTTTTGAACTTGCTGTGCATTGTCGGGCTGAGAAATTACATCTGTTCTCTGTAATTGCTGCTGTAAACTATTGATCTTCGCTGCAACAGTACCCGTGAAACACGAAAGAAATAGTTCTAATGATTGACCAAATGGGAATGAATAGTCAGCTAACCAGCCAAATAAAATCCAAAATAAAACTGAACATAGCAAAAATGCAGCTACCTTAATGTAATTAAAGAGCTTCTTCAGTAGATTCCTATTAGATTCTAAATCGGAACTTTTGAGATCAAAAAACTGGTTAACGAAAAAATTGCTGCCCTACGACTGTTCCTGGATTCTTATCAACATTGATGTTGACCCCTGATTCAGTACTTTGAGAAACATGGGAAGAATTTTGAATTTGTTGATAATGAGTTACTAACCTTTCGAGATCCTCTTGAAACTTACTGTCCCATTCGGCTTCACTGAGAATTGCGGCTTCTAAGAGTTTTGACTCAGACTTATCGATTTGGAGTTTGCCTTGAAATCTTTTTGCTAAGAAGCCTAAAACATCTGCCCCAGCTTTTTCCAAAGCACCGCCTGAAACTTTGTCGATCGCCCACAGCGAAATGTTTACCGCTTGTAAAGCTAGTACAGATAATTCCATCTTGATAGTGACCTCATTAATTCTGAATCTTTACCAATTTATAGCACATACACCTACAGATAACCTTAAAATGGCTTTTCTCCACACCCCGATAATCTACAAAAACACCCTTCACCATGTCAAAACCACTATGATTGATACCCACGTTCTTAACTGTGGTGGTAAAGCTGTTTGCAGTCCTCTGGATTTTTAGATATTTTCCGAGAATTTCAACTTTTCAGCTTCCAACTTTAACCTTTCATTCTCTATCCTGAGCGCCAATATTTCATTTTTCTGCAATTCAATTAATGACTTTTGACTAATTACCTCACCAAAGGCTTTCTTACGGTTTTCAATACCAAACCATCTTTGATAGGTTTTTGTATGTTCATCAACAGTATGACCTAAATTATCTGCTGCGGCTTTAATCGGTATTCCCTGAAGATGCGCTCGAATCGCGCAAGCATGACGCAAATCGTAGGGTTGAAACTCAATTCCCACCTTTCTAAACCATCTGGATATATCTCTCCGCATCCAATTAATATTTTGCACAGATGCAATTTTTGCCACCTTTTGTTCTAAAATTTTTAATGGTTTGGGATTATGTAAATCAAATAATTCTATCCATTCAGGTACAAAGGGGATAACTTCTCGATATCCAGTTTTGGTATTTTTATTCACTTTCCAAGTATGGTCAATATTTTGGGAAGACATCCACCAATTAATATCGGGTTTTACAAATAATTCCCTTGGTCTTAAACCAAAAGTCGCCAACATTCCATATACCCAACGCCACATTTCCCAAGTGTCGATTTCATCACTAATATTTGTATTTTTGCGGTTGAGGGCGAATTTTTCAAATAGGTCAAAAGAAGATATTATCTGATCATCTTCAGGAATTTCTCTATGGGCTGGGGTGACATTATCTCGTGTGACATCGAGTTTAAATCCTAAATTAAATGTTTTTATGAAAACAGAAGTTACAGCAATTAATTCATTTTTTTTATTACCTTGAAATGAATTAATAATTTCCTCAAAATTATCTTTTGTGGCTAAATGAGTGAGAGTCAAGTTTCTTTTAATTACAGATATATAGTTAGCAAAAGTATTTTGACTAGTTATAGTTCTCTGACGGGTTTGATAATATTTGTCGTCAAATGTATCTAATAATTCTCCAATGGTTTTTATTTCTTGCTTTTCTCTAGATTTAATTCCTAAATATTTCTCATTCCACTGGAAAGTATGACGAGCGATTAATTTACCCAACTCGTAACTTTCTTCAATTGCAGTTTTCAGTCCCTCTAAATTTGCAGGTATCCCCAGAGACAAATCATACTGCTTTTTCTCTTTACCTAAGTTGCGATCGCCTCGGCGAAGCGGAGCTTTATCGCCTGGTTTTAACGGTAGGGTAGCTCGTAACTGGAGAGAATTGCCAGTTTGTTTAATGCTAACTCTTATTCTCTCCCTTTTTAAATTAGTATTAGCTTCGACTAACTTTTGCTCAAAAACTGCTTGATACTGTAATTCCGTCGCTTTAATTTTCGCCATTGTTCCCCTATAGCTGCCGTCTGTGGTGTTCTGCGGCTCAAAATCTGCAAAAATATCGGCGAATAAGTCGGTTGAGTCTGCGTTTGCATATTCATCTGTAGATGTGGCATAAGTCCCCTCACAATTACCCTGATTTTGATTTTGTCCGCTCATTCCCTAAATATTCCCTTATTTATAAACTAAACTGGTGAAAATAAAATGTTATCGCATAGCAGAAAAGCTTTATAAAACAAGTTCTTCAGTAACATTATGAGGATTGCACTAGTTGCCACAGCAGTTATATGGTGCCTGGTGGAGTGATGTGCGCCCCCACTTTGACAGATATTACCCGCGCTTGGGCGATTCTGGAATACTTCCGCACTAATTGGTTAGAACCAGTGTGGTTGGGTTGTTCTTTGGAACGTTACGAACAAATCCAAAGCTACGATGATTTCATGTCATGGTTGGATGAAGACCGCAAGCATCGTGAATCGGATTTGGGTTTATATTGGCGCATGGGTTTAGATATCGGTCTGGATAGATATGGCGCTGGTGTGGGTAAATATGTGACTTGGGGATATTTAGCCCATGAAGATAAATACCAAAAGCCTACAATTGAAGGGCGCAATGCTGCCACGATTATGAAAGGTGGCGTGTACGACAGCTTCAGCGACACTCATACTTTAATTGATCAGTCCTTGATCCGCGAGAATACAACTCGTTCTTGGTACGATGAGGGAACAGCAGATATTCACCCAAGCGATCGCACTACTAAACCCACAGCAAATAACAGCAAGGACTTTGATAATGCCTATTCTTGGGCAAGTGCTGTCCTGCACAAAGACTTTGGGCGCTTAGAGGCTGGCCCCTTAGCGCGTCAATTAGTGGCGGGTGGTAATCATGGCGAGTCTTGGCAACACCATGATGGGTTTATTCTAGATGTGTTCAAAAAGATGGGTGGTGCTAACACTCATGTCCGTCAGTTAGCACGAGTTCACGAACTTGTCAAGTTATATCGCCAAGCCGAACATTGCCTACGCGAGTTCAAATTAAACGACCCCTGGTATATTAAACCTACAGAAAAAGACGGTCAGGGTTGGGGTGCAACGGAAGCTGCGCGGGGTGCGTTATGTCACTGGGTAAATATAGAAGGCGGTAAGATTAAAAATTACCAAGTGATTGCCCCTGGTACTTGGAATATTGGCCCCCGTGATGGTGAGGGTAAACGCGGCCCCATTGAAGAAGCTTTGATAGGAACACCTATTGAGGATTCTACAGACCCGGTAGAAGTTGGTCACGTCGCGCGATCGTTTGATTCTTGTTTGGTGTGTACTGTTCACGCCCATGATGCGAAGACAGGCGAGGAGTTGGCGCGTTTTCGCACTGCGTAGTTGAGGGGGAGTTTAAACGCAAAGGTACGCTAAGGTTAGCTAATGGCTAGTTATTATCTAGGTAGTCATTAGCTGATCAAGTATCTTTATTTAGAAGTGCGTTTGATAAACAGTTTCATATTTTTGATGACTAGCAATTTATTCATAAAAACTTGGTAGAAATGAGCAGCAGAAATTAACCAAATCCACCAAAATCTGAGTAGTAAAATATCATAAGTTAGTCTGGGTGTTCTTAAATTATTATATGTATATTGCAAATTAGTAATCAATAAAATATGGATTGCAAAAATCCCAACAATTGGCAAAATTGATAACACAAGTATTCCAAAATCCCGAATAACCAATAAGCGAAATTTTGGCAATTTCAGCCATTGCGGTGGATTTGACCACATAATCTTAAGTAAAAGTCTATATATTCCCGCCAAAATTAAAAACCAAATAAGACCTAATAATAATGCAATAACAGAAACAATAAGAAAGAAAATTGAACTATCGATATCTGTAATAGCTAAGAAACTTCCGACTAAAGAGTAGCGCCAGAATTCAAATCCAAAAACTACAGTTGCACCAAAGTAGGCTGGTATTGCTAACCTTATAGCCATCATCCATGACAGGGGACAAGGTAGCCAACTAGGAAACCAACTTGTTTTATTCATAAACTCAATGGTGGTTATTGATTTTGAATGAGATATTTACACTCACGATTATAAAAAACTCATATTACATTGTCTCTACGAATATACTCTTAGATAAAAGTAAGGTTTATGAGAGCTTTACTACTAATTAATTAGGATAATTTTCTATCAAAGTCCCATAAGGAATAATTGCTGCTAGTATAAATTAGTACGTTTTTAGCGACATGAGCTGACTTCTACTGTAGCCAATGCACACAAAAACTATCACAAGCTATTTGAGTTACTGTAGAACGACGGGAAGCAGAAATATTGGTTGAGTTAGCAGAATTTTTATCTTGGCTGCAATTGCGATCGCAGCGTGTAATCAAGCATGAATGAAAAGCGATCGCTTAAAAAACCACCACAGGCGATCGCATTTGCCAGTAAATATCTAAACCAACTAATTATTGACGATTTTTCCAATATCCTGGCTCTCGACTACAGTGCATGACTGCCAAAATCAGAATATAGTCTTGTTCAATTGTATAAAGGATTCCATACGGAAACTTCCGTGTCAAACATCGCCGAACGTCTTCATCAACTAAGTTCCAACGATTAGGTGACTCTCTGATCTGATAAACTGCATTCTCAACAGCATTAATAAATGCTTGTGCTATCTCAGCACGTTGTTGTGCATAATATTGAACAGCTTCTGTATATTCATTCAGGGCTTCAGGATGAAACACATACTTCATTGCTCAATTATTCGCCTGACTTGAGCTAAAGCCTCATCCCCTGATATGGGTTGTATTGAATTACTTCTAATCTCATCTCGCCGCCTCTTGGCTTCACTAGTCCAAGCTGCTTGAATGGCGGGATCTATATCCAATTCCAAACTTTCAATGATTTTTTCTGCCAAAAGCACCCTCGATGCACTAGGCAAGGATAAAATTTCTTCTGTTAGCTGCTCGATTGACCGCATAGCTTGTGGCAAGAAGCTGAGGTTTGCTTAAAGTCTAACATGACGGCAAATGAAACTTAGCAGACTTTTTATGTTTACGGCAATTGCGATCGCAGCGTGTAATCAAGGATGAATGAAGAGGCGATCGCACCTAATAATCAGCGTAAGTATAGCTCTATCCATAGCTGTGAGAACTATAAATATATCAGAACCTCAGGAAATAGGACAAATAATCGCTCAAAAAAGATGAGAAATCCTTCTTCATAGGAGTCTAAAAAATCAGCCCAGTACCAGAGGCGATCGCTTTGCGGAAAATACTTGGCTATTTGTAGAAAAAATCTCAGGATTTGGCAAGTCACAACTCCAGTTATTACGTAGAAGAGTGTGATATTTACAAAGATTGATGTGTAAAGCCCCGTACTTCATTTGGGGGATACATGTAACTTTAAATATTTCATTTTTCCCGCGCTATTTTGTCAATTTATTAGCTAACTATTTCTTTCCTAGTCGTAGCGTAACACACTAAAATTAATAGAAATAATGCGTTAGTCTAGCTTTGATGCACTTCATCAAAACAGAAATTTACACGGTAAGCTTGTGTCTGATATAGCGCTACATAAATATCTTCCCCGTCTTCCTGAAGCAGCACTACAAGAGTTTATAGAATGGTGCGTTTTAGAGCAGGCAAAAGCAGCAGAATGTAACTTTACTCCAGAGCAAAATAAGTTAAATAACTTGCCACCAGCGGAATATATTCCTAAGCTTGTTGACCAGTTTATGAAAGTTAAACCAGACCCAATTAAAGCAGGTTTAGTAGCTGCGATCGCCGGGAAGGAAGCTGACAAACATGGTTTATCTGGTTTGGCAGTTGTCGCCGATTTTATAGCGCTTTATGTCAAGTATTTAATCCCTAAAGATGGCAATACTCCAGAACAAGCGGAAATGATCATAGCTCTCGCATCACAACAGCAATGTGAAAAATTCACGGAAATTGCTAGTAAATATGGTGTAACGTTCTAGTTTCTTGTTCATCACTTATTTTCCAGAGGTTTTGGCTGTTTTATCAGTTGAGGCCTCTAACTCATCCCATGCTAACTATCATCGGTTGCGGAAATCTTAATCGTAGTGACGACGCGGTAGGCGTGATTATTGCCCAACGCCTACAAAAATATCTAGCCGAAAATCCCCATCCTGATGTCCGAGTGTATGACTGTGGTACAGCCGGGATGGAGGTAATGTTTCAAGCTAGAGGTAGCAAACAATTAGTAATTATTGATGCAAGTTCCACAGGTTCTGAACCTGGTGCTGTATTTAAAGTCCCAGGAAAAGAACTCGAAGCTTTACCAGAATCTAGTTATAACTTGCATGATTTTCGCTGGGATAATGCTTTAGCAGCCGGACGGAAAATCTTTCAAAATGACTTTCCTCAAGACGTAACAGTTTACCTAATTGAAGCTGCAAATCTGGATTTAGGACTAGAATTAACTTCCATAGTCAAACAATCTGCCGATTTAGTTTTGGCAGAACTAACCAAACTCATCAGCCAATATTTAGCAGCTTAATATTATCTCCTCATCCTGCCCAATCACGATAAACAGAAAGTTCATCTACCCTCATTTCAAAAGGTATACCTTGACTATCAGGAGGACAAACCCGGATTTTAGCACTGCTGATAATTGAGTACAGCAATGTCCCCATTGGTACAATTTGTTGCAAAACCCGCCAGTTAGTAACTTGATCAGGACATTCAATCACTAATGTCATGGCATTAGCACGGGTTGTAACATACCAGCGACAATTAGAGAGAAGATTTTGAATCGTGCGATCGCAGCCTTCGTAAAAGTATTTACTAATAGAATACTCTAGCTGTTGTCGCAAAATAATATCCGCCGATGTCGGCTGCATCGGATGGGAATCTTCATTATCAAAGTAAAACTGATTATTAGCCATCTCTGTGTCTGATCCTATTTATTTTCCAATTGCCATTCCATAGAGAACATCTTTAGTAGTTTCTAAAAATTCTTGAGTTTCATCATCGTAGTAAGCACCAATTCCACTACAATCAATGTTCCGATAATTGCTAACTAAATAAATTTTTTGCCCTAAAAAGCCAGCTAATTGCATGGCGGTTTGATAATTTATATAGTCAGATACAAAAAAGAAAGTTACAGCACAATCTCTTGCTATAGCCTGATTCACGCATAAGTAACCTGTCTTTTCTGAGAAATTCCCAGACTTAAGCCGATGCATACCTTTATATAATCCAGGTGACATCCCCTCTACCCGATGCACAACAGAGAAAATTTCAATGTTCTCAAAATTTTCTGTCGGTATTGGCTGCTCAAGTTGCTGCAAGATATATAAATAATCTTCTTGAGAAATCCACTGTTTCCGGAAACGTCTAATTGAACGTCGATTCCACACAGTTTGCTGAAATTCATCCTTGTCAAAGTTAAACTGTGGCTGTGCTAGCGGCTGTAGTTTATTCCTCTGCACAGCTGTTACTTGATAGCCATCTTCAATGAATTGATTAGCTTCAAAATAATCTGTACCACAGACAAAAGGAACCTTCAGCCTTAAGCGTCTAACTTCCTTTTCTTGCACTTCACCTGAGATTACAGCAGCAGTGATAAACTCTTTATTCTCAAAACCTAAAATTTGATTAAGGGCAAGTTTATCAAAGTCAAAAACTAATTGTATATCTTTGCTATGAAGATAAGCTGATGCAGCAACAGCACCTAAATGGTGTCCGCTATCTAAAAAGCAATATCTCAGGCTTCTGTCTTGATATTTCCAACTAGACCTATAATAAACACAACTAATTAAAAAAATGCATCCCTTAATACTTTTGCTCGGTATAATATAACTCTCTAAGCCATCATCAATTAATTCATAAATCAGCGTTAGACAATTATTCTCAACTTCTAGATGATATATACCATCTACTATTCCCGACATTCCTCGAATCTGTACATAAACCTCTGTGGGATATAGCGCGCCTGCTGACGGATTTACCCGGAGTTTATCAGGGATACCTTTATATACTTTCTCAAAAGTAACAGCACTAGTTAACCAAATAAACGAATGCACAGGATTATTGAGATTTAATTGCACCCGCCGATAAAACTGGGGATAAACTTTAAATGCAACTGGTTGAGTTGATGCATCTACATAATTTGGATCAATTTGTACAGACAAGTAGGAATGCTTAGTTTCATGATGATAAGCCTTCCCTGATTTATCTCTTTCTAGCATCTTTGAGTAACCTTAAAACTTCTACATTACTCGCAAAATCTATTGCTTTATAATCGTCTAAATTTTGCAATTCCAAATTAGGTTTATGTTGCAAAAGTAACTTTGCCACTCCTGTCTTTCCTGCTGAGGCTGCATACATTAAAACAGTTGCACCGTTATCATTTTGGTTGTTAATATTAATTTTGGCAGCCAGGAGTAAATTAATTAATTCGTAATGGTTGCCAAAACAAGCAAACCATAAAGCATTATTTCCATCGTTATTTCTAGTGTTGATATTTACACCAATATCAATTAAATCTTTAACAACAGCATAGACACCTTCTCTGGTCGCTTTCATCAAAGCTGTATCACCATTTTCTCCTGGCTGATTTAAATCTACTGGATTGTAGCCTTTAGCAATTAGCCATTGACAAGTTATTTCACTCAATCTTTGCTTTTTGACTTGATTCATAACGATTCCTTGAACATCCTAAATTTACTCAGCAAAGGGAATGGCAGGTATTCCCCACCATTCCTCAACAAAAAGCCATGAAAATACTATGCTTAGAGTTACGAATAACTCACAATTAATTTATTCCTTCCACTAGCTAATAGCTACAGTTTCTCGCTGCTCAGAGAATATCTCTCTGGCTGATTTTTCAGGTGTTGGTGCGCCATAAAAACCTGCTTCGGCTTCGAGTTCATCGACTAAATCCCAAGCTTCAACTGCTCTTTTAGAATCCACACCATAGTTAGCAGAAATTGAACGAGCATTGGAGATCGCTTTTAAGAGTTCTTTTCGCAAGAATGTTAACTTTGGTTTTTGTACAAAGTCACTCTTGGTGAGAATATCAGTTACAGAAATAATGCCAAGCAGTTCACCTTGAATCACCGGCGCCCGCCATACACCCGTATCAGCAAATAATCGCGCCACATATTCCACATCAAGATCAGGATTGACCACAATGCAAGGTTTACTCATAATATCGTAGACACGCACCTGTTGGGGGTCTTTTCCATAAGCAACGACTTTACTTACAATATCCATTTCGGTAACAATACCGTAAGCATCACCACTGTTACGAGGTTCTACAATTAACGCCCGCAATTCTTTGAGCCTTAATAGTTTGACTGCTTCTGCTACAGTGGCGGCACCACGAATAGTAGCTACATCTTGAGTCATAATTTGTTTAGCTCTCATAACTCTTGCTCCTTAAATTTTTGCAAGTAGGGCAATTAGTTCTAAACTGCTGCAATTATTCCCAAACTGCATTTGCTTAGTCTGCGCGAAACGCATAATGCGCCTGACTCAAATTCAAGTTGAATTGTGAGGAATTAGATTCGCCGCTGGAAAAAGCGCTTAAGGAAATTAGACACCCTTGGAAAACAGCACGGCAATTATTCTTGAATAAATCTGGTTAATTCTGGCAGAAGATTTACACAATTTCCCTTGATTTTCACTTGAAGCTATTTTAATTTCTGCCCATGAGAAACTGAACCAGAATTAAGGGAGGAATGTCTGAGATTACCCTGTAATCGCTTTTGCTGAAGTTTAGGTTCACTAGCAACAATTTAGCTTACTTATATATTATCACTCTGATAAGTTTAAATTATGAATCATTTATAAAGATACCCAGAGACATAGTTAAAAAAAACTAAAATCCCTCTAAAAAAGCAGTGATATTGACAATTTTATTTTTTAAAATATGGTGATGAAAACTATATTTTTCCAATTATTGCCAGGATCAAGTAAGCTTGGCAAATTTGTCAATAGTTTGATAGTGATAATTATTGACACTCTCACCGCTAATTGCTTTCCTTCGGAACGCTCCGCGAACGCAAT
>NZ_CAWUDE010000025.1:0-56436 GCF_963920895.1 Anabaena sp. CCY 9613 | reverse complement strand
TTGGCACTTATCTAATATATCTACTCTTTCAAGTTTCGTCAAGGGGTTTTTCTAAACTTTTTTTTCAAAATGGAATCAAAAGACATCTAGCAGTTGATATACTGGGCTTCCCCTTCTTTACGCATTGCACCAAAGCCAGCATCTCTGATGACTTTAGGTTAATTGAGATGCTCTCAATTAACATTGATTATTTCAAATCCAAACCAATTGAGCTACCTAAGATTACAATCCTCATAGATCACGGCTATTATCCTGAGAAACTGACTCAAGCGTTAGAGCAAATTTATCCTCAAATCTCAAATTATGAGCAAAATCCAATTTGAACTTTCAGCCAAGCCATCGAAAGCCAAAAAAGAAGCTCATGGAAAATTTGGATTTGTGCCTGTTGCCGCTAGATGGGTCATTGATAGGTCAAACGCTTGGGTGGAGCGGTGTAAAAGCTTAGTTAAAAATTTTGACCGGACACTCGCTCGTGCCAATGCCAAGCTCAAGCTTTGTTTTATCAGATTGATGCTCAAAAGACCAACCACTACCTAGAAAAAAGATATCAAATGGGTTCTATAGACCCGTCCTAAAACTCGCAAGCCAATATAGACAAGGCTTTGAGACCAGTCCTTGCAGATTCTGTTTCAACGTAGAAATCAGGCTTTGATATAGTTACTGATAGTTTAGAGCAGGAAAATACATAATCTTGTCCGACGCCAACACAATTTTTAATTAATATAAATTATCTAGGTAAAACAAAGGTTCCAATTCGCAGCCTTACCAGACCACAAACTAATAAAACTATTAAGAGCGATCACCTACACCGCAGTCTCCGGCAATGGTGTTCCGCCCACCGTAGGCGGAGCGATGGGCTACGCCCGACCGTAGGTCGTCGCATCCTTGAGCGCCCTGGGAGATTTTCAGTTCAAACGTACTATAAATTTATGACTAAAGTTTTGGGTGGGTGCGCTGATATTTGATGTACATCAATTGTCGTAAAAGTTTGGAGTTTCGCACCGAGAACTAGTCCAAACTCCAGTTTCTTAGGCGGCGATCCCTTGTGATCAACAAGAAATGAACCGATTGTGGACTCCAAAGGCTCTGTACTTTAATTCGAGTATTGGTGTTCAACAGGTGATCGTAAAAATAGGGTTGGAATGTGAGACATGACGCCAGTGTTTCACCGCCGTCTGCAATTCCCCCGTCAACCAATTATCAAACTGCGGATATATAGGTAACCGTGGCACTAACTCCCACCCCGCAGGCTGTAAAATTTTGCTCAACGCTTGTTCCTGAATATGAGGATAGTCAGGATTCACTTCATCTTTGGGGCCAATTCCACCTAAATCTCGCGCACCAGTTTCAATACAAGCCAGTAGCCATTGGTCATCTTGAACTAAATTCGGCGGAATTTGAATTGTAATATCTGGCGGTAAAATCTCACGCGCTTTGGCAATAACTTTCGGTAATTGATGGGGGTCAAAAGCTTCTGCATCAAAGGTTTGCTGATTTCCGGGGCTGTGGGGTTGCAATATGACTTCTTGTATATGGTGGTAACGCTGATGTAAGTCTGATATGGCGTTTAATGTTTCCCAGCAATCATTCTCAGTTTCCCCAATGCCTAAAAGTAACCCCGTGGTAAAGGGAATCTGCAACTCTCCCGCCCATGTTAATTGTTGCAACCTAGTTGCTGGTAATTTACTCGGTGCGTGTCGATGAACAGTATTTAACAATGTTAGGGTTAACTGTTCCAACATTAAACCCATCGAAACATTTACATTCTTTAGCTGTTGCATCTCCGCAAAACTCAGTGGTCCAGCATTAGTATGTGGTAAAAATCCCATCGACAAAGCTAATTCACACAAATCATAAATCCGCTGAAACCACTGCTGACGATTGGGTGAATGGGGATGTACTTCACCACTGAGAATGAGGATTTCACATATTTTCTGACTTTGTAAGTGTAGCAAAATACTTTCGGCTGCTGATAAAGTCATCCAGGGGCTTTGACCCGGTTCGGTGCGAAAGTTGCAGTAGGTACAGCGATTAAAGCACTCGTAAGTAGGAATGATTGTATAAGCAGGGCTATATGTAACACTGCGAGGATGAGGGATGAGCATAAAACACCTGAATCTCAATTAATCTCAAGTGGTACATATATATGATTGTTACGTTAGGCGATCGCGATCGCACTACATAATCTTTATTTCTTAATGCTTCACTTCCCTTGTAAACAGTGCATTCTAGGGTTTTCTTCAGAGATAATGAAAATTTTTTTCTCAAAATACTTTACAAATCGCAACAAAGCTCGTAATATAAGTTCATAGGTAAACACAAAAACGCCTAATTTATACTCAAATAACCGCAATTATCACATCATGACTACAACCTTACAACAGCGCCAAAGCGCCAACGTATGGGATCGCTTCTGCGATTGGATCACCAGTACCAATAACCGTCTATACATCGGTTGGTTCGGTGTATTAATGATCCCCACCCTGTTAGCAGCAACCACCTGCTTCATCATCGCTTTCATCGCTGCACCTCCAGTAGACATCGATGGTATCCGCGAACCTGTAGCTGGTTCTTTACTCTACGGAAACAACATCATTTCCGGTGCAGTAGTTCCTTCCTCTAACGCTATCGGCTTACACTTCTACCCCATTTGGGAAGCAGCTTCCTTAGATGAGTGGTTGTACAACGGCGGGCCTTACCAATTGGTAATCTTCCACTTCTTAACTGGCGTATTCTGCTACTTAGGTCGTGAATGGGAACTATCCTACCGCTTGGGAATGCGTCCTTGGATTTGCCTAGCCTTCTCTGCACCAGTAGCAGCAGCAACCGCAGTATTCTTGATCTACCCCATCGGACAAGGTTCATTCTCTGACGGTATGCCCTTGGGTATCTCCGGTACATTCAACTTCATGATCGTGTTCCAAGCAGAACACAACATCTTGATGCACCCCTTCCACATGTTAGGTGTGGCAGGTGTCTTCGGCGGTTCTTTGTTCTCCGCGATGCACGGTTCCTTGGTAACCTCATCCTTGGTACGTGAAACCACCGAAACCGAATCACAAAACTACGGTTACAAGTTCGGACAAGAAGAAGAAACCTACAACATCGTTGCAGCCCACGGCTACTTCGGTCGGTTGATCTTCCAATACGCATCATTCAACAACAGCCGTTCCTTGCACTTCTTCTTGGCTGCATGGCCAGTAATCGGTATTTGGTTTACCGCACTGGGTATCAGCACAATGGCGTTCAACTTGAACGGTTTCAACTTCAACCAATCAGTAATTGATTCTCAAGGTCGCGTCATCGCTACCTGGGCTGACGTAATCAACCGCGCTAACTTAGGTATGGAAGTAATGCACGAGCGTAATGCTCACAACTTCCCCTTAGACTTGGCTGCTGGTGAAAGCGCTCCTGTTGCAATAAGCGCACCTGCTATCAACGGTTAATCACAAAACTTAACTGAATAAAAAACGCCTCCTGGAAACAGGGGGCGTTTTTTGTTAGTCATTAAATAAAACTAAGCTTCGACTTTTACACCTTTCCAGAAAGCAACATAACCTTCAATATTTTTAGCCTTTTCCTTAGCGCTGGGATAGTACCATGCTGCATCTTTGTTGACTTGCCCATCAACTTCAATACTGTAGTAACTGGCAACACCTTTCCACGGACAAGTAGTGTGGGTGTTACTTTCTTGAAAGTATTCCTTGTTAATAGCATCAGCAGGGAAGTAATGGTTCCCTTCCACAACCACAGTGTTATCACTTTCGGCTAAGACAGCGCCATTCCAACTAGCTTTCGGCATAAGTAATTTTGTGAATCTTACACATAACATTATGATCCGTAAAGCGAATTAGTAGTTATACATTGTTAATTTATGAAAGCTCTCGTCTTTTGTCTTGTTCTATTGGGGCTGGTTAGTTGTGCCAATAATGACAATAACCAAGCATCTGCCGGCACTAACAATAATCTGGTCGCGGTGGATACTTCCGATACTCCCGTACGTACAGAATTTATCGCTAGCGGTACTGAACCATTTTGGAGTGTTGATGTTCGCAAAAAAGAAATTGTCTATTCCTCATTGTTAAATGACCAAAAGCAAACATTTCCTTATGTTGAACCATTGACAGCTTCTGGGCGACCCGCAGACTTGGTGCGCGTCTATAGACTTAGCGGCAAAGATGGAGATAACAATATGTTAATCATCAAAAAAGTGGATGTCTGTAGCGATGGGATGTCAGACAATCAATATCCTTACTCGGCTCTTTTCATTCAGGGTGATATGGTTTTAGAAGGTTGCGCCAGATAACTAACAGTTTTAAATTCCACCTGATTCGTCCCCGGATGGTAGAGAGTATAAGTTGCTTGTCCTGGTGTGCGTCCCACATTACCTACGCCAATGACCTGACGGGGAGTAATTTGCACAGTTTGAGAAGATGCTGGATTATCTAAAGTTGTTACTTCTGTAGTAATTGAACCTGCTTGTAGCTGATATTGAAAAGCCAAGCCAGAACGACCACAAAATAAGTTATTGGCTTGCATTCGAGAGAGGCGGTCTAGCATTTGAATTGGGGGTGTGTCTGGGGTAAGTTCCTCGTCTACTCCTACTGTTGTCCCATGAATTAACAAACAATCCAGTTCAAAAAACCCAAAATCTAGAGTTCTTAACCATTGAGCTATGGGACGCGAAACGCAATCCCACAGCAATTTAGTTGTTTCGCTGCCATATTTTTCTATTAATTCAATAGGTTCACCACTTCCCCCCAGCCCGTGCAGAATCAGACACTGTTCTTCCCACCAACCTTTACAAATTAGAGGTTCTAGCTCTCCAGGTTGGGGATTAAACACGCGTTTTACTAACTGTTCAGTTTCTTGCCTGGGGCCCACTAAATCGCCCAAAATATACAAAGCATCTACATAAGACTGGTGCTGAATATCAGCGATGACAGCCTCATAAGCCGCCAGATTTCCTTCAATTCCGCTTAAAATTGCCCACTTATTCATAAAAATTTGAGATGATTAATTAAGTAATGTTTTTACCTAGTACAAACATGAGTCGGGTCATCAGCCCTTTCCGCAAATTCCAAACCTTGTGCTAAACGCCAAGCAAAAATTTTCGGTAAACCCTTTTCAATAATTGCTGCACAGGTTTTTTGATAGTCGTAAGCTACTTCCCGCAGATTTACGGCTTGGGTTTCTGTGTCATAAATAACATAAGTAGCATTGGGTCGCCCATGTCGGGGTTCTCCTACTGAACCGACATTGATAATGCGCTTGAGGGAAGCTGTAAAATTCTTTTCTTGTGCTGCTGCTTGTTCACTTTTAACAAGAACTTGCAAACTACCTGCATCTAAGTTGCGTACATAAGGTATATGGGTATGACCACAAAAAAGCACATCTGCTTCTGTGGAAAGTACCCTCTCTAGCGCTGCAAATGCGTCAAGTTCTGGTAATAAGTACTCATGATTACTATGGGGACTACCGTGAACAAAAGCTAAATTTTCTTCGCGTAAACTATGAGGTAATTGGGCGAGAAATTTGCGGTTTTCGGGATTAATTTGGTTATTGGTCCACTCATGAGCGATTTTGCCGCGTTTTTCTGCTAATAATGACGGATAACTACAATCACATGCATTCAATCCTTCGACAATATCTTCATCCCAACAGCCAACACAGGTGGGGATATCGAGGGAGCGAATTTGTGTGACTACTGCATTGGGATGGGGCCCATATCCCACTAAATCGCCTAAACAAAAAATTTTCTCGGCTTTTTGCTGGTCGATGTCTAGCAACACCGCATCTAATGCTTCATAATTGCCATGAATACATGACATGACCGCTATTTTCACTGTATAGTCTCCTCATTGAGAATCTGTTTTACTTGTTCTTGGTATTGTGCGATCGCACCATCAGATAAATAGCAATCTTGTAAGGTTTGTTTTATCGCCGACTCATCCAACTTTTGTCCCCATACTTCCAACCCACTAAAACGCTGGGGTCTACCTTCTAAATGGCGTGGTAAATCTAACTCCAGAAAATCTATGGTGGGTACACCTAAGACAAAATCTGCGTATAATGACCTACCATCTGCAACATCAAAAATTCCCTTGGCACGGCTCACTTTACCATAGGCACCGTGGGATAGTTCATACCAAAACTCATTTAAACTTTCCTCATCGATGACTTGACCAATGGTGGGGGCGCGCCAAATCTGATTTTGGGTAATGTTTGTATCAACATCTACACCTTTAACAATTTTTTCTGCCCAGACGTGATATTCAGAATCTTCGAGGTGTGGTGGTAAGACTGCCACAGACTGGTATGATAAGTTTCCTAATATTTGCTCAATTGCTTTTAATTCCAAGTAAAATCCTAATTCTATATAAACCATCTCTGAGCCTGTTAGCCGGCTGAGAAATTCTAATTCTTGTTGTTCACTAACAACCTTCACCTCTGGAAACTCCGCATTTAAACGGATCTGGTCAATGGGGACATTTCCAGTCCCTGGACAACAATAAATCACGTTTTCCGCAGTAGAAGTATTGCGTAGCTGTTGGCAAATCCAATGAGTTTTGCCACAGCCAGAAACACCAGCAACAACGGTAATCATCGGTACATTCATAATTTAATGATAATCATTTTCATAGTATTTGCAAGTATAAAGGGAGTAGGGAGTAGACAACAAATATTATTTGCGTAAATTGGATAATTTATTCTTTGGAAGTCCCTAAATCAGACTTATCAAGATTCCGGTACTATGGGCACCCCATCTTTAAGATTCAGTAATCCAGAAGTAACTATAATATCTTCGGTTTGTAATCCGGCAATAACTTGGTAATAATCATCTCTGCTATTACCTAACTTTACCTGCCTTTGCCGAGCGATGAATTGAGATGAGCCTTGTGAAGAATTTTCTTTTTCTAAGACATAGACAAAAGTTTCCCCTTCCAGACGAGACACTGCTTTGGTGGGGATTAATACCCCAGAACGCTGATTCCAAATTACTCTGGCCCGAACTAATTGATTCGGTCGTAGCTGCCCTTCAGCATTATTAAAAAGTGCTTTGATGAGAATTGATGACCGCTCACTGTTGGTATCAGCAGCAATTGAAGATACTTTGCTAGTACTCAAGACTTGATTTTGGGGATTTAATAGTTCCACAGGCATTCCCTGACGTATTTGGGAAGCTTGTTCTGGTGGCACAGTGATGTGAACTTCTAACGGTTGATTCTGAGAAACTGTTACTAATGGTGTAGAAGTATTGACTAAATCACCTACTTTGACTGGCATTTCGCCAATAGTGCCACTAAAGGGGGCTGTAATTCTGTAACTCTGGGGCTGGATTTGTTGTTGTTGAATATTTGCCTGGGCTTGTTGCATGGCTTGTTCCGCCTGCAATATGGTGGCTTGCTGCCCTTGAATCTGGGAATTAATGGTGCCAAGATTAGCATTAGCTGTTGAGAGCTTGTTAGCATATTCATCCCTAGTTTGTCGAGAGACAGCGCCTTGGGCTGCTAGATCAGCATATTTTTCATATTCCTGTTGCTGCGATCGCAAATCAGCCATCTGAGATTGCCGTGCAGCTTCTAGGGACTGGAGTCTAGCACGGGCATTTTCTATTTGTGCTACAGCAGCCTGATTGGCAGCATTAATTTCATTGATTGTAGATGCTCTTAGATCTACCTGCATCAATGGAGTTCCGGCAGCGACAGAATCACCCATTTTGACAAATACTTGGGTAACTTGACCCGGGATTTTCGATGGCATCTGCACTGAACGCTGGGACTTTAAGCTAGCCACAAAGTCTGAACTATCTTCAACCGTGCCGCTTTGAACTGTCGCAACCTTAACTCGTACCCCTGGAGTTTGAATATTTGCAGATGGTGTTTGATCTATGGGAGCCAGGACACGCCAAACTATAGCTGTTCCACCCCCAAATATCAGTACTAAAGCTAACAAGAATCGCAGCCACAGACGTTGTTCAGGGGTTTGTTCGTCTAAGGTTGAGGAAACATTTTCTTCAAAATCAGTTTGAGGCTCAGGAGATGTCATAGCTTACAGGGAACCGAAGAACAAATTAACTATATTTAATCAAGATTTGCGATTTTCAGATGAAAAGCACTAATTTAGGATGATGCTTTGTGACTCATAATGTGTTACCGCATTCCTCCAAATATACTGTCTGATAGATGATGCTAAATCTACCCCAAGGTTAATGACGCGAAAATACCGCAATTTTGTCAGATCGGACAAAAACAAGCGATCGCGCCAGTAATAAACCCCAAATTTTGATAGCACAAATGGTGCAGAAAAGAACTAAATTCAGTTAAAATTTTAGTAAAATGCGCTTAGTTATTATTAGTAGATAACCCAGAATCCCCGCAATTGAATTGCGGGGATTGCGTCACAAACTACTAATTGCTTCCACAAATCGCTGAGAAATAAATGGTAAAATTTCTCGGTTTTTGGCGTTGGCTTTACCCTCAGTAAATACTACTAAAATGTAAGGTCGTTGATCGGGTAATTCAATATACGCGGCGTCATGACGCACTTGACTTGTCCAACCAGCTTTTGACCAAAGTTGAGCATCTGGTGTCAGTCCACCACCGAAGAAACCTGTAACTTGATCTTCTTCTACATCAGTAGGTAAATCATCAGGATTGATACTGCGTTTGAGCAAATTCATCATAGCTTGCGATCGCCCACTGGAAACTGCCACCCCACCAACGATACTATGAAGTAACCTAGCAATGGCATTGGTGGTGACCATGTTACGATTTTCTAACATTTCTCCATAAAATGCCCTTTCCCGCCCATAAGGCCCGTCACCCCAAGTTTTTTGACAGACGTTAATTGTCTGCATTTCTTCCCAGCCCAAAGACTGATAATAGCGGTTAACAATATGACGCTGATATTTCCAGGTTTCAAAGGGCCCGGTGGGTAACTCTGGCCCTGAAGTCGTACCACTAAGAATATCGACAATTAAACTGGTAGCATCATTGCTAGAATCAACAATCATATCTCGCAAGGCTCGTGTCAATTCCTGAGAATTGTTGCTCATGCCTTTTTCTAGCCATTCGTTGACTGCTACCAAATAAAATAGTTTAACTACACTTGCGGGATAAATTCGTTCAACGCCACGATACGTAAAACCACGTACGTTATGGTTCCAAAAAGCATCAGGGGTCAATGCACCACCAGTATTTACTGGTACTGGCGGATCATAAACAATCCAAGTTAAAGCTACTTGGTTACGGGCTAAGGTGGGAAATGTTGCCCACGTGGCCTCTAAAATGCCATTACCAAGATTTTCGAGTTGTTCGTCTTTTTGAAAGAAAATCATTGCAGAATGCTCTCTAATCCAGAATCCCAAATCCTAAATTGGACATCGGCAGAATACCACTGTATCGCTAACCTGAATTTATATGATTCTCCTGAATGTACGCGTTTGGCAACTCAAGCTGCTGCTGGGCGACATTTGCGGATCACATCAAATCATCAGGATTCGGCGGTTGAGGTGTGTTTATGTGAGGATGATTATCCAGGGTGGGTATCTTTTGTTGATTTGGGTATCTTACAACCTGCTACTGTACTTTATCAGGCTAAATCATTTTCTGAGTCTGAGATCAAAAAAGGTATCCCAAGTGTGATTACTTTTACCCAAGAGGCAATGCAACAGTCTAATTATTACTTTTGGGGTGGTACGGTGGGGCCAAATTACGACTGTTCGGGGTTAATGCAAGCAGCATTTGTTTCGATGGGTGTTTGGTTACCCAGAGATGCTTATCAGCAGGAAGCTTTTACTCAGAAAGTTACTATGGCTGAATTAGCGCCAGGCGATTTGGTATTTTTTGGCACTCCTCAAAAAGCTACTCATGTGGGGCTATATTTGGGTGATAATTCTTACATCCATAGTTCTGGGAAGGAACAGGGACGCAATGGCATAGGTATTGATGTGCTTTCGGAACAGGGAGATGGGGTGAGTCGGTCATACTATCAGCAGCTGCGAGGTGCTGGTAGGGTTTTGCAGAGTTATCAACCACAGAGACGCTGAGGAATTATGAGGGGTGGAGTAATTTCCGGGAAGTTGAATGAGGATAATGGGGCAATTTCGGTGATTGTCCCGGATGTTTCGGTGGTGGTACCGGTGCGTGATGAGGTGGAAAGTTTACCACTTTTGTTGGAGGCGATCGCTTCTAGTGTTGGTGGTAATTATAGTTATGAGATTATCTGTGTAGATGATGGTTCTACCGATGGTTCATCTGAGTATCTCAAAGAACAGGCGCAAATTCGTCCTGATTTAAAGGCGGTGCTGTTGCGGCGGAATTACGGTCAAACTGCGGCTATGGCGGCTGGGTTTAAATATGCCATTGGTAAGGCCATCGTGACTTTGGATGCTGATTTACAAAATGACCCGGCTGATATTCCCATGTTATTGGCTAAGTTGGCAGAAGGTTACGATTTGGTTAGTGGTTGGCGACATAAACGCCAAGATGCTGTTATGTCGCGCTTGATTCCTTCTAAAATTGCCAATTGGTTGATTGGTAAGGTGACTGAGGTGAAACTACATGATTACGGTTGTTCTCTCAAGGCTTATCGGGCGGAAGTTGTGGCAGATATGAATCTCTACGGAGAATTACACCGCTTTTTACCAGCTTTGGCTTTCATTGAAGGGGCGAGAATTACCGAAGTTCCTGTACGTCACCATGCGCGGCGGTTTGGCCACAGTAAGTATGGCATTTGGCGGACGTTCCGCGTGATGATGGATTTGTTAACTATTTACTTTATGAAGAAGTTCCTCACCCGCCCAATGCACGTTTTTGGGTTGTTGGGTTTGGGTTCCATAGTTACAGGTACATTGATTGGCATGTATTTGACTTTCATCAAGTTAGCTTTGGGTGAAACCATCGGTAATCGTCCATTGTTGATTTTGGCGGTTTTACTGCTAGTGACCGGCGTACAGTTGTTTTGCTTTGGTTTATTGGCTGAATTACTCATGCGTACTTACCATGAATCTCAAGGCCGCCCCATCTATCGGGTGCGGGAAGTAGTAGCGCAAAATGTTAAGTAACGTAACAATGTGAGAAACACATACACAATAAACTGATATCTGTTTTGAAAGTTCTTCACACATTAGACGCTGAATTGCGACGTAACCTGCTGGTGTTATTTACGGCAGGTTTATTATTTTGGTCTAGTATTGCCTCGTTATTGCCCACTTTACCTCTGTACATTGAGGATATCGGCGCTACCAGTCAACAAATTGGCATTGTCATGGGCAGTTTTGCTATTGGGATGTTGCTGTTTCGCCCTTGGTGTAGCAACTTAGCAGACCGGCGGGGTAGGAAAATTGTCCTCCTAATTGGCATGGCAGCAGTAGCGATCGCTCCTTTGGGTTATTTACTGGCGACATCGCTGGGGCCATTAATGGTGTTGCGTGCCTTTCATGGGCTGAGTATTGCGGCTTTTGGTACCGCTTTTATGGCCTTGGTGGGAGATTTAGCCCCAGTGCAAAATCGCGGTGAAGTCATTGGCTACATGAGTTTAGTTAATCCTTTGGGTGTGGCTATTGGGCCAGCTTTGGGGGGATATGTACAAGCTGGGGCTGGTTACACTCCTTTATTTCTCTTATCGGCGGCTTTGGGTTTTGCCGGTTTATTATGTATAGTGCCTGTTGTTAATCCCACCGTGCATGAGATATCAGAGACTAACAACTCTGACAATCAATTTTGGCAACTACTATTTACGCCCCGTGTGCGGATTCCTGCTGTCGTCATGTTGTTGATTGGTGTGGTTTTAGGGACTTTGCATACTTTTGTGCCGTTATTTATCAAATCAACTAATGTCGATTTAAATCCAGGGTTATTTTACACAGTAGCTGCGATCGCTAGTTTTAATGTCAGGTTATTTATCGGTCGGGCTTCTGATGTCTATGGACGGGGTTTATTTATTACTCTAAGTTTGATTGCCTACACTTTAGCGATGGTAGGGATATGGCAAGCCAACAGCGTTGCTGTGTTCTTAATATCAGCCTTTATTCAAGGCGCTGCTTCCGGGACAGCAATTCCCATGATGGCAGCTATGATGACAGACCGCGCCCGGCCTCATGAACGAGGGCGGATATTTGGCGTTTCTTTGGTAGGCTTGGATATTGGCATTGCCATCGCCGGGCCGATTCTCGGTTCTGTGGCCGCCCAAGTAGGCTACCGCAATATGTTTGCCTCTAGTGCTGGTTTAACTTTTCTGGCATTAATCATTTTTCTGACCTTATCCAGTCATGACCTGCGCCATTCCCTGGAATTTGCTTTAGGCCGCGCTGAAGATTCCTATTCGTTCAACAATAGTAACTAAACCTTGTCCATCATCAAAAGTGGAGTTTTGATCATTGCGACCTCAGCCCGCAATTCCATAATCTTGACGGCAAACTACAATTCTCAACGTAGACAAGGTTTAAGCAAAAAAGAAGGCAGAATAGAAAATTTTCTATTTTGCCTTCTTCTTCAACGGGCGAGGAGGGATTCGAACCCCCGACACCGTGGTCCGTAGCCACGTGCTCTAGTCCACTGAGCTACACGCCCTTGACCCTTACAAGAAAATTATCTTAACATGGACTCACAAAATAATGCAAGACAATTTTTTATTTAATTCTGCTGACTTAACTCACTTGGATCATCAAGGCGAAGCCCAGATGGTGGATGTCTCTGGTAAAGTGCCTACTGTTCGTCAGGCGATCGCTGCTGCTAAAGTGAAAATGCTGCCTGCAACCTTTGCGGTCATTCAAGCCGGCAATGCTCCCAAAGGTGATGTTTTGGCAACTGTGAGGATAGCGGGAATTATGGCAGCCAAACAAACAGCTAATTTAATTCCTTTGTGTCATCCTTTGCCACTACAAAAAATTACAGTTGAAGTGATACCAGATCCGCAACTTCCCGGTTATGAAATTCATGCCACAGTCAAAACTAAAGCGGAAACAGGTGTAGAAATGGAAGCTTTAACTGCCGTTTCTGTTGCAGCTTTGACGCTATACGATATGGCAAAAGCATTAGAAAAGTCGATTAAAATTGAATCGATTCAATTAATCAGTAAAACTGGCGGAAAATCAGGAGACTATTTACCGCCAGAACCATAACCTAGACAATATCGCCTATGGCTTTGTTCAAATCTGTGGGGTTATTGTACTCCTCGTTTTCTGGTAATTGCTCTAAAATTGAGAGTAATTCGCGGTCAGCCCCTTGTTTTTTAGCGTGCTTAATTAGGGTTTGCTTATCAGCAGGATAATCAACCCCTTTCAAGTGTTTTTGGATTTCTACTGGGTTTGCTTTAGCCATGTTGATCCACCTCTAACGGTTGGTTATTTACATCTTCACTAGTGGATTCATTAGCTCCCTCTATCAAAAAGATGAATCATTTTTAACAGCAGGAAATTGAAAGGTCACCCCATTGGTTGATGAAGCAATATTTTTCTTTAATAGCTTTTTTTGCGAGATTGGCGTTGGTTAATAAATTTCAGATATTCTAGTTTGCCGTAAGAAAAACATCAATTTAGATTTTATGGGCTGGCAAGTTACATAATTTGTGGCGAGTTGTCACAATAGACCCCAAAAACCTTAAAATAAGTAAATACACAGCCACAAGCTGTGTTGCTACTATGTTCAAGTCCGTAAAAAATTCTTATGCCTCCTCGTTGGCCTCGCAAACCCGATCGCAAAGACCCAGATTTCCGCAAGTTAGACGACCGGATGAATTTTGCTGTGCATGTAGCAGCGGCTTCGGCAATTAATTCCGGTTTATGGTTTTTCCAGACTTTGAAAGCAACTACCTGGGAGTGGCTACCTTGGTTAACGGCCAGTTGGGCAGTAGTATTGTTGGTGCATCTGATTTATATTAGTGCGATCGCTAACTACTCTGAAACTCCACCAAAATCCACCTGAAGATGGACTGTTGCGGCTGGGGCGTTGTAACCTGTGGTAGTAGAATCCAATTGAATAATTGCGCGATAATGCTAAATATCTTGAGAGTTCACTCTCTTTATTTGATATAAGGTGATTTTTATGGCTACGACAAATACCACAGAATTACTGGAAGCCCTAGCATCGGAAATTGGCGAAGGCGTCTATATGGACATTGCTAAATGGCATCTTTACTTATCTGATGCCAAACTGCATACTATGGTTGCGGAACAGTTATATCCCTTAATTACTGCTAATACAGTTAATGAAGACCGAGTTATAGCAGTTTTAAAATCCATCCCAGTGAAAATTGGCGGTGGTAGAGGAGAACTGCCCTTAATCGATTTACTCCCACTGCAATGTCAAGTAAATTTAGTAGATATTTTAGAGAAATACCAACAAGAAATGTAACTTTTGGGCTTTGATTGTCCATAATTTGCTATTTAAGCAATCCTCTTTCAGGAGGTTAAGGACATGAATACATCTGGCTTTCATGATGAGTATTCTTTGGCAGAAACAGCAGAAGAACTGGGAAAAAAGGCTTTGAAGTTGGGTTTGATACCTAGTTTTTTGGTGCGTCATTTTCCTGATAGTAGACAATACTACATTCCTAACGAACAAGAATCGGAACCTCTGACACCAGAACAAGCATATCTGCGGTTTAAGAAACTAGTTGAACAATCCAGTTCAATCAATATTTAGGGGTTGATATCTAGGCAAGTTGTTCGATAACTTGCGGCATTTTTTGGTGTAAAATTTAGTGAGGCTAATTATATGTTTTTACAAATTAAAGACAGTGGTGATCTCGTGAAAATTCTGGATCTTCAAGAATTAATTGACCCTAATAATCATATCGTCCATGCACAAGACCAAGAAGGAGAAGAAGAGCAAGAACCTGATTCCTTTAAAAAGGAAAATTTAGTTTTTCCTTCAGGAGAAAGTTTACCCCGCTGTTGGTGGGATGCTAATTATAGACATGCTAAAAACTAGTAATTTTTCATCTCTAAAGGCTAGGGACTAATATTTTTACTCAAAACTCAGCCTTTTAAATTTTTGTAGTGGACTGACAGGCATCAAGTAGTGCATTAATTTAGATGCAAAAAACCGCCGATTATAGGGACATTTGCTAATGCACAAAATTAGCGATGTCAGTCCAGTATGTTCTCCACCTGAGGTTCTGTACAGATAATACTTTAGGTAATGAAAAGTTGCTCCCCAATGGAAATTACAATATTCAGGAGTAATACAATTCATACTTTAATAGTCATTATCAGCCACACAAATCCCTTTACATTTAATACCGTTCGTAGCGGTGCGCTGACAATGAGAGCATAGAACTTTTTCGTTTTCTGTTTCTTTATTAGTGCTTGCCTGTAATTTATCTTTTTCAGCCTGGATTTTGACAGCCATAAGAATAGAGAATTTTTTGCTGTTTACATTTTACAAGCCACAATCTCATACTGCCATTGCACACGTGACCGATACAAACCGATAATTGCAGCAAAACCTGGTTCGCCGTGAGGCACAAGAAAATAGTGATGTTGATTTTTCTAATTATCCACAATGAAACCATGAATCCGTATGGAAGAATACTTTAAATAATCTGCGTCTGATTATCCAAGCACTCTTACTATTTTGGTTGATTTATCCCTGGTTAGGTATTTTCTCTAATTCACATTTATTGGTAAGATTCAATCATTTAATTGCTGCATTGAATCAATTTAAACTTGGTTATACTTCTGGATAATTTAACTTATTTATTACTTGCTTATTCCGGAAAGTGACAGAAAAAGGTTACTTCGGCGGTTTTTTGTGTTGTGAAATCGAGAGGGTATAGTTATGCTGCTGTTGCAATAAATTACCCACATATAGTGAATATTCTCCTTCCTGCCAATAACCAGATAATTCCGGTTTACTGCCAGAGTAATCATCGGCTAACACACAGAAACGTCCTCCAGGCCCATTGATTAGCAGTGTTGGCTGTCCAAGACCGTCAACTGTTAATCGTAAGTAAGGCTGTGGCTTGGTTAACTGAATAATGTGATTAGGTTCTTGAGCAATGTTGCCACAACTACTAGAAACTGCACCACCAGATGTGCCATTTAAAACTAGTGGATCTGAAGGTAACTTGGGATTAATTTGGAGCCGTGGGACTTCGGCCAAATTAGCTTCAGTAAGTGCCAAAGTCATTGCCAAAGCCATAGGAACAACCGTAAGTAGCCTCAGCTTATTCATAATTATTCATGCTCCTGACTATTTTGAAAGCAATATAGAAATAAATAGTCTGATATAAAAAGACGATAACAATTTGCCTATGTTCCTCAGTAATTAGCCATTGGAGACTAGAGGCTAGGAAGTTTTCCCGCTTATTTCCCCATTTGACCCTGATTCCCAGCTACCGTGTACACACAAGCTTTTTGCTGACGATCGCTTGACTTTTAAGACAGTCGCTACATCTAATACACTATTTTAGCTGTGTCAGTCCAGTAGGGTGCATTGAGCGATCGCCTGACCTTTAGCATTACCTGTGAGTCACAGCATTCGCAACGTGACTGGCAACATTGTGTACACCGTAGCTTATCCCGAGTTCCCCGTCTCCCAACCTCCCTCAACCGGATTTGGTAGATTTATTTATGAACTAATGTTCTAGTATGAAGGATAAAATAATGAGTCCTCAACCCGAAGAAGACTTGCAACGTCGCCTGCAAAACTTAGAGTCAGAAATCAACTCTAAATCCTTAAATGTGGGGAAACAACCAGAAAAAACCCAAACATCGCCGTCTGATTTTCTCAATGTTAAATCGCACTTTGTAAAACTGCGGCTTTGGTTTAATAACTTGTCTGGCACAACTAAGCTGATAGTGGCAGGTGTGGGGGCGCTATTGGGCCTAGCGATGCTACAAACAGTGCTGAAACTAGTTACTTCTGTAGTTAGTCTGGCACTAATAGGTTTCTTAGTGTATCTTGGATACAAATTTTTTGTATCTGGTAACTTTCAAAATAAGCAATAGTCTATTTTAACTGTGCCGAGAGCAACGTAAAAATAAATACAAAGGAACTATGCAATGGCGACCCCAATTGTGAGGAGAAAGACTAGTCAATCTAGCCAGCCAACAGACCCGGAAACAGCCCATTCGTTGCCCTTCAATACCAGGCGTCTTGCTGCTTGGGCGACTGAAATTACACTGGTGGTGATCAGTGGGTTGGTTCCTTTTGGACTAGGTGTGTATGCCAATTCCAGAAACGATGTCAATCGAGTGCCCCTGCATCCGGTGCTAGTAGTCACAGAAAGAGCGATCGCCCGACCTTTAGCATTACCTGTGACTCACAGCATTCGCAACGTCGCCGCCCCGACGAATTTTTTGTGGCTCATCGCTTTGTTAGCGCCTGTAACGCTTTCATGGTGGCAATTATACTTACTAGCTAAATCAGGGAGTACTATTCCCAAGGGCAAGTTTGGTGTCCGAGTGGTCAACGAGCAAGGCCAGTCTCCCGGTTTAGCTGCTGCTGTAGCGCGGGAAGGAATTGGTCGCTGGACTGTACCTGTTTCCATTGCCTATATTCTTTGGCGTTACAGTTTTGCTTTTCCCAATTTAGGACTATTCACATTTTTGGCTGTCTTGATGGTGCTAGGAGAAGGAATAGCTTTGCCATCACGTCGGGGTCGTCGCGCACTCCATGATTGGTTGGCAGGGACTTATACTATAGATGCCAATCAGGCTTTACCATCGCCAACTACAGCTAATGCTGAGGGTCAACAGCAGCCAGAGCAATTAAACCCAGTATCCGTGGCCATGCTCACAGGGGAAACTACAAATACCCCCAACCTATGGCGACGAATGCGGCAAAATCCCAGCCTGACGCTGTTTGCTGTAGCTCTGAGCAGTATGATTGCTGTGCTGGGGACTTTGGTTGCTACACAAGTCTATATCCAAACACAGCAGACCCGCCGAGAAGTCAAGCAAATTAATAGCCAAAAGTTTCTCGCATTCGTAGAAAAATTAAGTCCCAGTTCTGGCGCTACCATCGAGGAACGTCAAGGTTTAATTCTGGCTATGGGTAGTCTCAATGACACCCAATCCATCCAATTTTTGACGGATCTTCTGGTTAAAGAAACTAACCCCATCCTCATCAATACAATTCAACAAGCGCTAACAAGTGTCGGCCCCAAAGCCATCCCCGAATTAAACAACAAAAATCAGTTTTTAGCAGGTGAACTGGATTCTGTAGGTAGCAATCCATACCCAGAACGGGAATTGCGACAACAGCGATTACACATGAACCAGCAGACAATTAACAAAATTCTCAGCGTTCACAGTGGTCAAACCGCAGGACTGGATCTCAGTCGCATTCAATTAGGTCAAAGTGGTACCCCAGGAACTTCCTTTTTCAACTTGGTTTTAGACAACGTTGATTTGTCAGGAATTAACTTCAAGTCAGCCAACCTTAACCAAGCCAGCTTTAAGAACAGTCGCTTCCGGGGTGCTGGTGCAGATGGACGGTGGGATACCTATGATGATGAAACCGCTGATTTGAGCCAAGCTCAAATGAAACAAGCTAACTTTACTGATGCTAATCTCAGTCGAGTCGTCATGAATCGTAGCGATTTAAGCCGCGCTACCCTCAACAGAGCCAACTTATCCCATGCGCGACTAATTGGCACCGATCTCAGCAGCACCCAGCTAGTAGGGGCTGATTTGCGGAGTGCAGTTTTAGAGAATGCTAGCTTAACTGGCGCTGATTTAGGTGATGCAAAATTCAACGAAGCTAATTTGTCCGCCGCTCGTTTGACTCGGGCGATCGCTATCGGCACACAATTATCTTATGCCAACTTAACTAGTACTGATTGGCGAGGAGCCGATTTATCTGGAGCTTACTTAGATCGGGCAAATCTTAGTAATGCCAACCTGAGTGCAACTCGTTTAACTGGCGCTGTATTACGCTCTGCGAGATTGGAAAATAGCAATTTACAAAATGCTGACCTGAGTTTTGTTGATTTACGCGGGGCCAATGTCGCAGGTGCTGACTTTCAAGGAGCAATAATTGCTCCTGCTAGACAAAACCCAGAAGATCAATTTGTGCAAATGCCAGACATCGGCTCAATATCTGCTGTCGTCAGAGGAGTTGATTTTTCTCAAGCCAAAAATTTAGATACTAGGCAATTAGCTTACATTTGTACTCAGGGCGGGATTCATCCTCGTTGTCCGTAGAATAGGGGCTAGAGTAATGGGGAGTAAGTATTTTTCTGTCCCTGCTTCTTCCCCTCTACTCCCCTTCAATAATTTCCTTGCCATTACCCATTACTTATTGATCAGTAATAGCGATAATATAAGTATTCAAACGAACCGTTAACTTCAAGATGGTGTGAGGCGTGTGGCAATGAAACATATTCTATGTTTGGTTTCGTTTTTGACAGCTGGCTCAGTCTTGAGTTTGGCTATTAGCTCTCAACCAGCACAGGCTCAAGTCGCCTACGGTAGCTATGTTGGTGTCGGGCCAACTGTTGGTCTTACTGATGGGGTTCAAGTCGGTGGAGTTGTAGCGGCTCGTTATAAGCTTTTAGAATCGCCCCTCTCTTTTCGCGCTCAAGCTTTGGTTGGCAGAAATACAGCTATTGTACCCACGGTTTCTTACGATGTCCCGATAAATTGGCAAACTGATGCCTATTTGGGGGCTGGTTTAGTGTTGGCTGGTGGTGATAGAGATAATTCTTCTCCGGTGGGAAATAAAATCAGTTTTGCTTTACAACCAGGTATCGATTACATTGTCCCCAATAGTAATACTGTGATTTTTGGTAACGCCATTATTGCTTTTGATGCCTATCGTGGAGGTGGTGGCGGTGCCGCTATTTCTGTACAAGGCGGTGTGGGTTATAGATTTTGAGAATTTAAAGCATGTAAGTTTATTTTTTAGCAGCCTAGAATCTGAAATAATATTTCTTTTTAGGAACTAATTTTTACAACTTAAAATTACAGCTTCTCAAACTGGGAGTTAGATATTTCTTGAGCAGACGACCAAGAATTTCAATTCCTTGTTCGATATTTTCTGGTGTGTGGGAAAATTTCAACCGCATCGCTGGATAGCCTCGTCCTGGAAAAAATACTGCTCCATTGGCAATTAGGATATTGTGAGTTAAGGCTTCTTGACAAATGGCTTGAATGGGTAAATTTTCTGGTAGATGAGTCCACAGAAATAAACCACCTTTGGGGATAGTCCAGGCGATCGCCTCGGGAAAATAATCTTCTAATGCTTGCAGCATGATATTTCGGCTCTGCAAATTGTTTGTCCGCAAACGATTCAGGTGACGGCGGTAATGTCCTGATCCTAAAAACTCACTCACAATTGCTTGAGATACCGTAGAAACATGCAAGTCATTCAATAATTTCTGTTTTACCAGATGCTGATAATGTTCACCTGTTGCTACCATGTAACCCACTCTCAGACCAGGCATCAGGGTTTTTGAGAATGTACTGATGTACGTTACTAAATCGTCGCCATCAAGTGCCTTAATGGGAGCCGGAACAGGTTCAAAATTTAACCCTTCGTAAGCATTGTCTTCTAAAATAGGACATTCGTATTGTTGTGCTAATGCTAGTAAGTTTTGACGATGTATTTGGGAAGTTGTGATACCAGTAGGATTATGTAGAGTACTGATAGTATAAATTAATTTTGGTCGGTGGCTGCTGAGATATTGCTCCAGTAATTCCAGATTCATTCCTTCCGCAGTCATGGGGATTCCTATAACTTTAACTCCCAAGTTTTCCAGAATTCCCAACGCACCATGATAGGTTGGTGTCTCCACAATCGCCCAATCACCTGGTTGCAGATAGTATTGTATTGCTAGAGATAATGCTTGTTCTGAACCACTGGTAATAATTATTTCTTCGGGAGAAACGACTAATCCTTGTTGCACCAACATCTGAGCAATCAATTGTCGCAGTATGAGTTGTCCTTGGGGAAAGTCATATTTAAAAAGCGTCTCTGTGGCTTTCATCATTGCCCGTTTGGCAACCCGTTGGAGATGCGCGACACCAGGATTATGGGGAAAACCTGAACTGAAATCAATCATATCCCTTTGCTGTTGAGCCTGAAGCGAGGCAATATATTGCTCGGAGAATGATCCTCCCCCTTCGGAAATTATTACTTCTTGGGCTGGGGCAAAATGTGAGTTCCAGTTAAAACTAGAGTTGATAATAGAGTTAACAAAATATCCTGAGCCTTGGCGAGCATAAATCAGTCCATCTGCTTCTAGGAGACTATAAGCCTCAATTACAGTCAACTTGTTAACTTGAATACTGTTGGACAAACCCCTAATGGAGGGCAGTTTTTGTCCAGGGGACATTTTGCCAGATTGAATTAGACGGCTGAGATAATCACGAATTTGCAGATAAATAGGGTTGTGAGAGTGCCGATTTAGGGGAATAATCACAGCGCCACCCTTCCTGGAGAACGAAAGCAGACTATAGGCAATATAAGGGATTTTTTTCCGCTTTAACTGGTACAGTTGAGGCTAATTCAACTAGAACAGTGAAAATTGCTACTACTGTACTAGTAAAAACTATTTAAATCTGTACCTTCTCACAAAGCTGTTACCAAGGGAATCTAGAAAGTATCTGATGCTTGGTTGAGCGTGGAGAGACTTTTTTATGAAAATAGTTGATGCATGGTTGCGAATAAAATCACAATTCCCAAGAGTTTGGCAGCGCTTAGTTCTAGCATTATCAAGCAGTAATGAATTACAAGTTTGGCAGACAAGCGATCGCTCTGGTCATATTTATTGGCAAGCCTATAACCCGATGACTGGTCGTTATGCTTGTTTCGGCTCTGAAGCAGAAATACGTATGTGGATTGAGATGCAGTATTACACTAAGTAGCTTGTATCTCAAGATATACAAAGATGAGAATTGATTTTATGCAAAAATAATGATAATCAATATCATTCAGCATTGAGTATGACCTCTACAAATCCTTCAGTTGCAACCGATATCCTGCGTTACCGCCCTCGTCGTCTACGCCGGACTGAAACTTTACGGCGCATGGTGCGGGAAACAATTATCAGTGTCAACGACTTGATTTATCCAATGTTTGTCACTGAAGGTGAGGGGAAAAAAGTGGAAATTGCTTCTATGCCTGATTGCTATCGCTATTCCCTAGATTTCTTGTTAAACGAGGTTCAGCAAGCTGCTGATTTAGGAATTAAGGCGATCGCTCTGTTTCCGGTAATTCCCGAACAACTCAAAAATGATCATGCTACAGAAAGCTACAACCCAGATGGTTTATTACAGCGAACTGTCAAAGCTATTAAAAAAGCAGTTCCAGACATGATCGTCATGACTGATGTGGCGCTTGATCCCTTCACTACTCATGGTCACGATGGTTTAATCGATGACAAGGGTACTATCGTCAATGATCCCACCGTGGAAGTGTTGGTGAAAATGGCTATGTCCCAAGCAGCGGCTGGGGCAAATTTCGTCGCACCTTCGGATATGATGGATGGTAGAGTCGGCGCTATTCGTCGAGGGCTGGATGCAGAAGGTTATATTGATGTGGGAATTTTGGCATACTCTGCTAAATACGCTTCTGCTTATTATGGCCCGTTCCGCGATGCTTTAGATTCTGCTCCCAAATTTGGTGATAAAAAGACTTACCAAATGGATGCGGCTAATGCCAAAGAAGCTTTAAAAGAAGTGGAATTAGATATTGCGGAGGGAGCAGATATTGTCATGGTAAAACCTGCTTTAGCTTACCTCGATATCATTCATCAAATCCGCAACGCCACAAACCTACCTGTAGCAGCCTATAACGTTAGTGGTGAATATGCCATGATTAAAGCCGCTGCACGCATGGGTTGGATTGATGAAAAAAAGATAATTTTGGAAACTTTAACTAGTATGAAAAGAGCAGGTGCAGATTTAATTTTGACTTACTTTGCCAAAGAAGTGGCTTTAATTTTGGCTTAAGTAGTTTTGTTTTTTGCCAGTTTTAAATAGTACAAGTTTTATTGCGTGTACTGAAACTATTATTGGCATTAGTGATAAGATAAATAGAACATTCGGTTCTAGTAGAGGTCAGCTACTAGAGGTAAAGGGGAAAGCTCGGTGCAAATCCGGCACTGTCCCGCAGCTGTGAAGGTAAAGCAAAAGATCAAACACCTTTTGAGTTTCCCAGTCAGAACGCCCGCCGAACTAAGTACGTTGTTAAATTCTACACATCTGCGAGGTACAGATGACTGCTGCTCATACTGCCAATACTAATTCTTTGGGTGTAGCCACCCATACTTTATTTGTTTGCAAAACCTGCGCTAGCGTTTGGGAAAATGGAAAACGTCTAGGTGAAAGCGGGGGTGAAAAATTACTCAAGAATCTTCAAGATTTAGCACAAAATTGGGAATTACGAAATGAATTTCCCATTAAAGAAGTTGAATGTATGAGTGCTTGTAATCGTTCTTGTGTTGTCGCCTTTGCTAGTAATGGCAAATTAACATATTTATTTGGTGATTTAGCCGTTGATGGCAGTGCATCTGCTGTATTAGACTGTGCCAGTCAATATTACACTAAACCTGATGGTTTATTACCTTGGTCAGAAAGACCAGAACCACTGAAGAAAGGAGTTTTAGCAAAAATTCCCCCATTCTAGATATTGGAAAAACTGTCCCCAGAAAAACAACCCCAGAGAAGAGTATGGTGATGCGTGTTTTAATTCTGGGTGGAACCAGCGATGCTACAGAATTAGCTGCTAGAGTAGCGACGATGCCAGGAATTGAGGCAATTACTTCTTTAGCTGGTCGTACCCGTGAACCATCAGTTCCCTTGGGTGATTGGCGAATGGGGGGTTTTGGTGGTGTGGCTGGACTAGCTAAGTATCTCCAGCAAATGAAGATTGATTTGTTGATTGATGCTACTCATCCCTTTGCTAATCAAATTGCTTGCAATGCAGCAGAGGCCGCCACAGAAGCTAATGTACCTCGATTGAAACTGATTCGCCGACCTTGGGAAAAGGTAAGTGGCGATCGCTGGATCGAAGTGGAAGATATTCAAGCCGCAGCCGCAGCTTTAGTAAATCAGGCAAACCGGATATTTTTAACTATTGGTAGGCAAGAAATTCCGGCTTTTGCTCACCTCCAAGAAATTTGGTTTTTGATGCGAATGATTGACCCTCCCCAAGCAAATGCCTTAGTACCACCGGGGATAATTTTGTGCGATCGCGGGCCTTTTTACTTGCATAATGAGCGGGAAATTTTGATTCACCACAACATTGATACCATCGTGAGCAAAAATAGCGGTGGTGATGCTACCTATGCCAAAATTGTGGCAGCACGGGAATTGGGACTCAAAGTAGTCATGGTAAATCGTCCCGTGACACCGCCAGGAGAGCAAGTTACGGATGTTGATGATGTACTAGTATGGCTTTCTCAGAAGTTACAAGAATTTGGTGGGACTACCCAAACCAATCAGATGCTATCAAACTGGGATTAGCTACCTCTGGAATATGCCGATTAACCTCTTGTGCTTGCTCACATAAAACTTTCTCAATTCCTTGGTGAATTATGGCTTCGATGTGCAACTTGTGTTCGATAGAGTGCCACAGATCATCTAAGTTAGTGAATGCTTTGTCTTTTGCTTCTTGATCCACTGTGATATAATGGTTAGGAATTCTATTGAGAATATAAGCAATGAGACTTTGCCTGATGTCAGGGTGTGCGAAAGCTTCCTGATATGGATGATTAGGATAAGTTTCTAGAATGGTTTCTAGCTCTTGATTTACCATGATTAGGGTAACATTTACAAGAGTTTTAGTCATTTTTAGCACCTTTTTATTTTTTGCTGGTTGATGATTTAATTTTGCCAAATTTAGGATTTTTCAATAAATAGAACAAGTAATATAATTTATTATGAAAAAGTTAATTTCAATTTAAATTACTTCACTTATTCAAACTCTAGTAAACCTAAATCAATCGCCCTTTGCCATGCTGTTTCAAAATTAATTCCTTGTTTGTTAGCAATATATAAAAATACGATAGCTGCTGACCGAATGGCATTATCACAATGTATAAGCATGGGTTTCGGTAATTCTTTAATTATTTGAAATATCTCAAAAGTAGCTTGATGGGTAATTTCTGCAACTTTTGTCGGATAATTAATATATATTAATCCGAAAAATTCCATTTTTTCTTGTTCATGATCGAGTAAGTCTATTTCATCTGACGAACGGAGGTTAATTACAGACTTATAACCATCATCAGCAATTAATTGGAATTGTTGTGGTGTAATTTGTCCTGCGATCGCTAACTCATGATTAATCTTCCTAACTACAGTCATTGTACTAACCTTTTCAGTAATAGATAAAGTCGTCAAGTCACTGAAAATCCAGCACATGTGAATTATTACCCAACCAATAAATACCTTTTAATGGTGCTTTTTATCAGATGGATCTCCCTCAAATGGTTGTACTCCTGTTTCTGGATAATCATCATCTCTAGGGCTGAAAATTTTATTAACTGCTTCTGAGATGTAAGTAATTAACTGCTGAAAAATATTTATTATTGATTGCATTTTTTGCAGTTCTATTCTAGGAATAGACATAAAATGGTTTTCTTAAAAGCACCAAGCCCTGGCGATTATCAATCGCGGCTATACAAACTAAGTCCGCCAGGGCGGAAAGCACGGAAAATCAAGGTTTTACCTGTGTAGTAGCTGTGACTTTACAGTCGCCTGGTGCAAGATATAAGTTAAATGTACGACAAGAATTTGAGGAACTTGTGAAGAAAGGATCTAATTTACAGATTTATGAGCTACTAATGAGCAATGTTTTGCAGGGTAACATCACTCAACTGAGCTTGCAGATCTACCCACTTGATATTTGCTAGGTTGGGCAAAACAATATGAGCTGCACCTATGCGCTCAGTGGGGCCTAAACCTACTGTCCACATACCAGCAGCTAACGCAGCTTCAACACCTGCACCTGCATCTTCAATCACCATACATTGCTCTGGTGGCAGTTTTAGCTGCTTGGCAGCATACAGAAATAAATCGGGTGCTGGCTTAGGTTGCTTGACACTATAACCATCTGCGATCGCATCTACTAAATCAATAATCTCCAATCGCTCTAAAACCATGTGGGCATTTTTACTAGCCGAACCAATAGCCGTCTTAATTCCAGTTTGCCGCAGTTCCTTTAATAAAGCGATCGCACCTGGTAATAAATCCTGGGGTGTGATATTTTGAATCATTTCTACGTAGTAGCGGTTTTTACGCTCCAACATTTCCTGAATTTCGGCTTCTGAGTATTTTATATCTTTGATGATCAGCATCAAAGAAGCCCGGCGGGATATGCCTCGCAACGGTTCATTAGCCTCCCTGTTAAAAGGTATACCTTCTTCATCAGCAAGCTTTTGCCAAGCTAAATAATGGTATTCTGCTGTATCAGTTAATACTCCATCTAGGTCAAAAATCACTCCCCGGATATTGGGGGATATTTGTTGGGGACGTAAATCAAATTCGTGCCATTTACCGCGCCAGTGCAGTTTAAACTTGAGGCGTGTCCAACCTGGAGGTAGATGGGGGTTGGCTATGGGGCCGTTATCTGTGAACTGGATACCACCAAACCCCAAAATTACCGTCTGCCAAATGCCACCAGCACTAGCGCCATGAATGCCATCGGCAGTATTACCACGAGTATCTTCGAGATCCACCATAGCGGCTTGCATAAATCTTTCATAGGCTCTTGCTGATTTACCCAAATCTGAGGCGATGATGGCATGAATTGCTGGGCCTAGAGATGAACCATAAGTAATATCAGTGCGGGGTGCATAGTAGTCCCAATTAGCCTGTAATGCTTTTTGATTGTAAGGAAAATCTGCTGATTCCCGCATTAAATATAACAGCATCAACACATCTGGCTGTTTGAGAACTTGCCGTTTATTGGCTCCTTCTATACCCAAGATAGCTTGCATCGATTTTTGGCGAGGTTCGTAATCTGCCAAGTTAATATCTTCTAACTGAAAAAATCCTTCAAACTGCTCAATTAATCCGGTTGATGGATCGTAGAAAATCCAGATTTTATTGATGATATCTTGCCAGTGCGATCGCACTTCAGGATTAAGTTGTAGTTTTTCCGCTAATTGTGCGGTTCGTTCCCAGAAGGTGCGACTTAACCAATCATCAACTATCAGGGCTTTTTCTAAATGCCATTGTACTATGCGGTTGGTAAAGGTATTGTTGTGGACAAACTCATGATACTCATCCGCGCCAATTACCCCACGAATTTCATAATGGTCTTGTTGCGAGTTGAACTCCACTCGGCTAGCCCAGAACACCGCAGTATCTAGAATAATCTCTGCACCATAATCACGCATCCACTCATCATCACCAGTAGCTTGCCAGTAGTACCAAACAGCATAAGCAATATCTGCACTAATGTGAATTTCGTGATCACGACACCATATCCGGATATCTTCACCGTAAAAATCATTAGGAAGTGCCCAACGTGGTGTGACTTCATCGCCTGTAACAGCACTTTCCCAGGCAAACATTGCCCCCTGATAACCATAGTGAGATGCTTTACGTCTAGCTCCATCTAAGGTATGGTAGCGGTAACTCAGCAAGTTGCGAGCTAAAGCCGGTTGGGTAAAAGTAAAAAAGGGCAGAATAAAAATTTCTGTATCCCAAAAAACATGACCACGATAACCAAATCCCGAAAGAGTTTTAGCGGGAATACTCACCTTCTCATCATGTCTAGAGGCCGCAATTAGTAATTGAAAAAGATTGTAACGAACAGCAAAAGCAGCTGTCATATCTCCCTCAATTACAATGTCGCTGTTTTCCCACACTTCATCCCAAGCCTGTTTATGGGCATGAAGTAGAGTCTTATAGTCAAGTAGGTGGGCGAGTTTTTCCTGAGCGGCTGACACTGGTTCCTCAACATCCCGTGAAGTAAAAACTGTCACCCATTTTTCCACAGTCACAGTTTGTTGGGCTGTGGCCATAAAAGCTGCACTCAAGGTAGGGTAGCCAGGTACAGTACTGACTTGCACAGAATAATCAACCCCCACAATTGTCATCTTAGCTCCCATACCAATATCTATATGAGAACCACGAGTGCGACTGTGCAGCCAAATTCCTTGGTCGGTTTTACCTTGGTCTAGATCTTCCCAGTGGTTAAAACCCTGATTTTCTGGGTAGCCATTAATACTAGCCTGTACTTCAATTAAGCCATTAAAATCCACAGGCGTTAACTGACAGCGTTGTCCTAACACATGCTCATCGGCCAAACTAGTAAAGCGTTCCCAATGAATATCTAGAGTTTTGCCAGTGGGACTGCGCCAACGCAAAAAACGGCTGAGAATCCCGTAATGCACATCCAGCTGGCGCTCATACTCTAATATCTCACCTTGATCGAGCCGGAAGCGATCGCCATTGATCATTAATACCAAAGGTAACCAGTCAGGACAGTTGGCTAGTTCTGTGTAAACTACAGGTACATCATCGTAAACACCGTGGATGAAAGTAGCAGGTAACGAACGAGGATAGCCTTCCTCAAAACTACCCCGTGTTCCCAAATAGCCATTACCAATGGTAAAAATGGTTTCTCTGGAGTGCGACTGGTTAGGGTCAAACTGGGTTTCAATTAATCTCCAGTCCGTATAGATGAAGTGGTAATTAGAGGCTTTGGTATCCATGATATGTTGCCTGAAAATAAGTACTAGAGATGAGCGGTTAAGAGCTAGAAACTGAATTTATTGTGCTACCTAATGCTTAATTACTCATCTCCAATCTCCCAACAGAGCGATGCATATGCTGTTCTAGGATTGTTTCGGCTCTGGGTTTATAAATTAGATGAAATAAAGTTTCCATATAGCGATCCCTGGCTTCATTATTTTCTGGTGCAGCAAAATTCCAAAAACTAAACATTTTCGCAACCAATAACAATTGATTAGTATGTAACTGCCAATTGTATTTATTACGAATGCGCTGGCTCATTGACTCAGAAATCTCCCGCCAATATTCGGGATGACTATCACATTGCTGGAGAAAGGTTAAAATTTTATTAGCTGCATCTTCTAAATCTGTGGGGTTAAGATGAAATTTATTTTCCTCATCTGCAATAATTTCTAAGGCACCGCCAAATTTAGTAGCAAAAGTTGGTAAACCGGAAATCATCGCTTCTAAAATGCTCCGTCCGAATGCTTCAAAACGGGCAAAGTGGACATAAATTCCTTTAGCATCAGCAATAACTCGGTAAGCTTCGCCAATGTTGCTACTAGGAAGACGCATACCCAACCAGCGAACATGACCGTGAAGATGATATTTATCAATTATGTTGTGCAGTTTTTCGATTTCTCTAGCTTCTTCGGGATTTGTAGCGGCGTCTAGATGCAGTTTACTAGTTAGCAAAATTAAGTTACACCGCTCTTGTAATGGCTGACTTTTACCAAAACATTCAGCCAAGCCAGTAAGATTTTTGATGGAAGTAATCGGAGTAATGGCAAAGATTGGTTGTTTTTGAGGGTTTTCTAAATGACCTAATATTTGGGCATCTTCGCGGTGAAAAAGTAGGTCATAAACTTGTTGACGCAGGTTGGCATCTCGGTTTTGGGTGTAGGGAAAGAAATTATTTTCATCTACTCCCGGAGGTATCATATTGAACTTAGGACTACACAAATCAATGCCATCAACTACGTGATATAACTGGGGCATAGTAAAACACTTGTAGGACTCATATTGCCCCATAGTATCTGGTGTACCTACAATTTCTTGATAGGAAGAAGTGATAATAAAATCGGCAGTATTCATGCTGATTAAATCAGCGGTGAATTGGGCGGAAAAGTGGTACTGATCTTCTAGGTCTTGCCAATATAAATTACTAAATAAATATTTGGGTTTTTCTAGAGAATGGGCAATATTACATTGGGTGACCTTCAAACTACGAGATAGTAACGATGCTACTAAATTACCATCACTGTAGTTGCCAATAATCAGATTTGGGCGACCGTGAAATTGAGCTAGTAATTCTGTTTCTGCATCTGAGGCAAATGTTTCTAAATAAGGCCAAATCTCAAACTTAGAAATCCAATTATTGGTAATTTCCGGATTAAATTCCCCAAAGGGAACACGCAATATCCAAGCATTTTCTGTATTTTGAACTTTTTCGAGTTTCAAATTACATTCTGTACCTTCACAGTTAGGAATCAGCCTGGTGAGAATAATTACATGGGGTTGAATACCCAATAAATCAAGACCAGCGAGTTTGATTTCTGCTTGTAATTTATTTTCTAAGCTACGGGCTTGTTCGAGGACATAAATTACTTGACCTAAAGTTTCATCTCGTCCCAAAACATCTTGTTGAGCAACCCAACCATGTATGGAGACAAGGGCGACACGAAAAATAGCAGGAATACGGGCTACAAAGGCTTCTAAAATAGCAGGCTGAGGACTGTCAATTAGTCGTGTCAGCAATTCTAGAGTTTCCCGGACGCGCCCTGCTGTATTCCCCCACCCTGGTTCAAAGCCGAGTTCTTGCAATTCCCCACGAAAATTTTTGTAGGGTTCATCAGGATGACGCTGATGCAATAATTTCAGGGCTTGTTTAATTTGTTTAGTTAAGTGTAGACCCGAAGGAATGCGATCGCTTATTAATAGAGGTTTTTCATCATAGGTCAGGCGATATAATGCTTGAAATATCACTTCTAGCCAATAATCGGTGTCCGTCAATAGTTGATTGCACAGATAACGGTTGAGAAAGGCTAGCCCTTGACCAATGTTTCTGGGATCACTGATGGAGGGAGAACTTTGGTAAAACGGTTGCAGGTCAATTTCCAGAATGTGGGGTTGGTAGCGGTTGACCAGGCGATCGCTTACCTCTAATAATGACTGTGGTGTCATCAAATCAAATCCAGACAAATCAGATTTCAGTCGCCATACTTCTTGGCTAGCAATCTTTGGTCGGACAACAAACCAAGTGCTATCCTCTGCCAAAATCAGTTCATGGGTGTAGTGAATCAGTTGTCCAATAGAAGAAGAATGATAAAAGTAAGCAGGCTGATGAGATTGGTGACAGTAATCTGAAAATGCCTGGAGAATCTCATTTCTTAGGAAATAGCGTTTACCAGAGGCACTTAATTCATCAATTAATTGATGTAGTGTAGTCTTTTCATCACCGTTTAAAACAGTTTCTAGCAAATCATGCATGACCAATTTTCCCAATCTAGCAGGTCATGACCTCATTGTTCTTTCCTCAACAACCGTGATCCTATATTACGGGTATATAGAGGTACATTTCCTTTCGTGCATTTGTATGATACTTACCCATGCAAGCTTCTGCTTCTAGCTGTGGGATGAAATGCTTCAATTCACTTTTTTCTATAAAAGCTAATCTAGAAATTAAAGCCACGTAGACTTACCCTGGAAGGTTGAAATATGGTTGCTTCTCCGGAAATCTATATCACCCCTGAAGAATACCTACACATGGAGGAACAGAGTGCTATCAAACACGAATACATTGATGGCTATATCTACGCAATTGCGGGAGCTACAGACTCTCATGTGACTATTGCAGGAAACCTGTTTGCACTTCTCCGTAATCATATCCGCGGTTCAGGCTGTCGTGTTTACATTGCGGATATGAAAGCCCGTATTGAATCACTGAATCGATTCTACTATCCTGATGTTATGGTAACTTGCGATCAAAAAGACCAAGAAACACCAACTTATAAAAGATTTCCTTGTTTGATTGTGGAAGTTTTATCTGATTCTACTGAAGCTTTTGATAGGGGTGATAAATTTGCCGACTATCAGGTATTAGAAAGCTTAAAGGAGTATATTTTAATTAACACAAAACGTCAGCGAATCGACTGTTTTCGTCGTAATGATCAAGGTTTATGGGTTTTGCAATTCTACACAGAAAAAGAAGAGTCATTACGCTTAAATAGTGTGAATTTTGAGATGACAATGGCAGAGCTTTATGAAGATGTTGTGTTTGCAATTAGTTCGGAGTCAGGACTTTAGCCCTGTTTTGTGCATAGCAACGCACCATGAACTTTACCACCAGAAACAAGGGGAAAAATTCCGGTGGTAAGCGAAGCTATGCCGAAGTCCATCGCTCTCACAGCATTTACCGCCGAGTATGATCAACAACAGGCGATAGGCGTAGCCATGCCCTCCGGGTTTATCGCATCCGGTTTTCAAATGCATATATCTAAACCAGTGGAACCAGAAGTTTTAGCAGCAGCCGTGGCTCAATTAGCTAAAAAATAATGCTTCTTCAGCACCTAGTATGCTAGATTTAGCTGATAAAACCTCAGTAATCAGTTATACAAGTGAAACTAAGCTGATTATCAAAGATCATTTATTAATATTGCCTCTTTTTCCTGTGGACTGTTCCCTTTTACAAGCTGTGAATTTAGCATAACAAGTACTGTAGAGCCAAAATAATTCATAAATTATAGTAATTTAAATAGGTAAATATAAAAAAATAAATTTTTCTAAACAATTTAATAAAAACTAGTAGAATTACGGTGATTTTTAATTTTATCACTATGCTAAAAAAAGACTAAAATCATCCAAAAATATATATGTCCGGCTATATTCAGGAAACTAGTGGACTATTACAAATATCTCATGCTGAAATAGAGAAGAGAATATTTCAACACAAATTATTTGGGCTAGATTTACTTGAAGAACATTTATTTAAATTTTGTAAAGCTGTGATTACAGCAAATACTGAAAGATTAAATAATTTTAAGTTTTATGACTTAGTTCCTTCCATACTTCTTTACGGACCACCAAATACAGGTAAAACAACCCTGTGTCATTTGTTGTTTGATCGTCTTAAAAAGGAAGTTACTAATGAAATTAATTTTTATACTATTGATATTGGAAAAATGCTCGATCCTGCTTTAGGCCAGTCATCACGGAATTTAGAAGAAGCATTTGAAAAATTACGAAAAGTTTGTTCAGAAGATTCATCTGCCTTTTTAGTATTAGATGAACTAGATTCATTTTGTATGAGCCGTAATAGAATTCATGAGCATGATGCTATTCGTCGAGCAATGACTACTTTAATATTAGAGCTTGATAAGTTACACCCATCTTCAAACAAAAAGTTGATTTTGTTGGGGATTACCAATGTAGATAATTTAATTGACACAGCAGTAGTGCGTAGATTCTCTCTAAAATATTCTGTAGATGCTAATCTTAATTTGGGTGAATTTTGTGCATATATCCAATATCTGAGTCAGCCGATTGATTATATTCCTCAAGAACAAGACTTAATACAATTATATAATGTTTATAAAAGTCGCAATTTTAAATCAGGTGATATCAAAGCTATTTATAAATCCCTATTAATTGATGTGATTTGTGAAGATAAGAGAAATTTTTCTATCAAAGATAAGTTATTTCAGCTTTTTGAAGAAGGTTTCTCAACTGATGAACATTTAAACAGAACTTATGGAGAATTTACAAATGGCAGACAGAGAATGGCAAACAGATGAGGACAAAAAAATTAACCGTCTAGAGGCTCATAGAGACTTTATCACTTGGGTCATTAAAAGGTTACAAGCAGAGGGTATTCCTTGTGAAAGAACTATAGGTGATGATTCTAGAGGTGATATTCTTTATTACAACGCTGAGGATGAACCAAAAGTAAAAGCAATTGTTCGCAAAATTAACTCTGAGTACAATAAGTCTTAGGATATATCGATGCCATATATTGAAATTAAAACTCGTAAACAAATTGATTCAACCTTAGCAAAAAAGATTATTAATAAAGGAGATGTATCTGCTGTCTTAACCACAGGTATAATTACTAAACCGGCAAAGCAACTCTTTGATGAGTATGATGTTGCATATGCAGAAAAAGTCCCAGAGAAAATATTTATGGAATCTGAAGCTCAGGAGGAAGGTTAATGTTAGATATTGTATTCTACTCAGAAGCGAAAGAAACAGTTGATGCAGTTGACGTTTCAGACAGTTTTTACCAATGGCTAGAACAATCAGACTTTTCTAAGATTGCCAAACCTCAAGAAATGGAGATGCAACCTGATGAAGAAGTGGTAAAAACTTCTGTAATTCTTCTTGAAGGTGGAAATCGCAGAAAGCTGAGTGATTTTGTTCGAGATGCAATAGTTCAAGAAAGTGATGACGTGTTGAATAAGTTAGGTAGTTCGCCCTCAAAACAAGAATATACAGAGACTACTTCTAAGCTAAAAACGCTGCAAACTTTACGTAAGCTGGTGGAGAATGAAAAATGTAAATATTTGGAGTGGAAGTAAAAGAAAACGAGTGATCGCCGATGCTTGAATGGATAAAACTGATTGCAATTAGTACTTGTTTAAAAATTTACCCCTTCCAACTCCTCATCAGTCAAATCATACAACTGACGTAACTTATCTAACTTATCGGCTTCAGCTTGCCATAAACCCCGGCCATGCGCCTCTAACATTCTACCGACGATATTACGGAACGCTTCAGGATTAGCTTGACGTAACTTTTCAGCCATTTCGGCATCTAAAGCATAAGTATCTGCGGCTTGGTCATAAACCCAATTATCTTGAAAATCGGCAGTACCGCCCCAACCAATTAACGCCGTCATGCGTTGGGAAATTTCAAAAGCACCACCGGAACCTTGATTAGCCATTGCTTGCGCCCATTTGGGATTGACTAACTTGCTGCGGTACTCCATTCGCAGTAAATCATCTAAATTGCGGGGTGTGGTGTCCTTCGAGAAACTTTCCACAAAACTAGTAGTAACTTTCTTACCGCGTTGCTTTTCTGCGGCTTTTTTCAAACCACCAGTATTGGCGTAATATTCCTGAATATCAGTTAAACCATATTCTACCGAATCGATTTCTTGGACAATGCGATCGCTTGTTTTTAACAAAGTATTCAACACCTCTGGTCTAGCTTGACCCTTATCTTGTCTTCCATAACTAAACACATTACGACCTTGCCAAGTATTACCCAACTCCTCACCAGATTCCCAATTACCATCAACCACTTGGTCATTCACCAAAGAACCAAAATCACCAGCTGGATTAGAAAACAATCTCGCAGAAACATTTTCCACACCTTGCGCCTGCAAAGCTAAAGCATGTTTTTTAATAAAATTCTGGTCTTCCGGTTCATCAGCAGTCGCCGCCCGTTGAAACAAATCATCCAACAACTCAATAATATTCACAAAACTATCCCGGAAAATCCCCGACAAATTACCCAAAATATCAATTCGGGGATGTCCCACCTCAGCCAAAGGCTTCAACTCATAACGCACAATGCGGCCAGTTCCCTCCTTCACAGGTACAGCCCCCACCAACTCCAAAAGAATCCCCAAAGACTCACCCTTAGTCTTAATCGCATCCAAACCCCATAACATCACCGCCACAGTTTCCGGATAACTCCCATGTTCCTGTAAATGTTGGGCAATAATCTTTTCCCCAATCTCCCGCCCTCGTTCATAAGCCGCAGCAGAAGGCATCCGATAAGGATCTAAAGCATGAATATTCCTCCCCGTAGGCAAAACCCCAGCACCATCCCGCAACAAATCACCCCCAGGCGCAGGCGGAATATACTCCCCATTCAAACCCCGTAACAAATTAGTTAACTCATCCGTCGATTGCATCAACAAATCACTAACTTGCTTCTCCTCCTCTTGGCGACTTGGCGGTATGCGCTGAACGTCCCCAAAATAAGCCTCCAAATACCCCGCCAACTCCTCCTCATTCGGTGCTTCTCCCAAAACATGCAACCCAGAAGAAAACAACCGATTTTCCAACACCTGCAAATATTCGTACAACTTCAGCAAATAATCATCAAAAACATGGGCGCTAAACATCCGCACATTTTCCGGACTAAAAGCAATACCCAAACTTTTAGCCTCAGTAAACGGACAATCAGCATCCAAACCAGTATCAACAATCTTCTTACAAATAACTTCCTTCAATACATAATTCTTCTGAGGATCTTCGCGGTACTCCGCAATTAAATCCCGCAAAGAAATTAACTCCTTATACAAACCAGCACGACCATAAGGCGGAACATTGTGAGAAATCAACACCCCATAACCGCGACGCTTCGCCAACATCGACTCCGAAGGATTATTTGCCGCATATATGTATAGATTCGGCAAATCGCCCAACAAAATATCCGACCAAGAATAACCCGTATTTCCCAAAGGCGAACCCGGTAACCATTCCACCGTTCCATGCATCCCAAAATGAACCACAGCATCAGCTTGCAACTCATTTTGCAACCATTTATAAAAAGCAGCATATTGGGGATGAGGTGTTAAATCCCGTTCAAACATTAACCGCATCGGGTCGCCTTGTAACCCTAAAGGTGGTTGTACACCAATCCAAACATTTCCTAATTGCACACCACCAATTTGCAACTCATCACCGTAGGTTTTAATTCCAGTTCCCGTTAAAGACTTCCATTGCTTTTCAATGCGGGATGTTCGTAGATATCCCAACCATTTTTCTAGAGTACGGGCGTTGACTGTGTTGGGGAGTCGGGAGGAAGTGGTTTCTATTTTCTCATCGGCTGCTTTTACCCAGCGAATTAATTCTTCGCCGTCTTCTGGTAACTCGCCCACGTTATATCCTTGGTCTTTGAGTGCGTTGAGAAACTTTAATAAACTGCGGGGGACATTTAATAATGCGGCAGTACCTACAGCACCATAACCAGGGGGAAATCCATATAAAATAATGGCAATCTTGCGTTGTGATGCAGCTTTTTGCCTTAAAGCAATCCAACTTTGCAACCTACCAATTAAGCGCTGTACTCGTTCGGGAACTAAATATATTTTTTCACCTACCAAACCACCTAGAGCAACAGCATCAATTGCGCCATCTAATTCTGGTAAAGCATACAATACAACACTTTGTAGTCCGCCGATACCTTGACGTGTCCATGAGTGAATATCTTGAATTAATAATGGTGCAGCGACAATATAAGGCACATTCTTCGCCGAGAGTATGCGTTTAGCTACATCCACTTGACGGCCTGCTTCCATTGAACCAGCCGGGCCACCCACTAAAGGAAAGCCAATTGTAGAAACGATCGCATCTACCTTGACAGCTTCTGAAGACAGTGAAGGAGTTTCTGTATTACCTAGTTGGCGTTGCTGAGTTTCATATTCAGTAGTCATCCAGTCCCGTACTGCTACGTGTCCCTCGACACCGTTAATAAATATGGGTAAGGGAATTAAACCTGCTTCCTCGAAACGGCGAATTAGTTGCGGTATGTATGGTTGTTTAGTGATGACATGTTTACGATACAGTAAAATTCCCACCACAGGTTTTGTAGGGTGGGTATCTACAGGTTTTGTGGGGTGGGCATCTTGCCCGCCCTTGGATTTTGATAATGGCAGGCGAGACACCTGCCCTACAAGATACCAGTCTAAATATTGACGGGGTGATGCAAAAAAACCTTGATAGTCGGGATGGAGTAATCCCATGTTAGGGGTTTCGATGGGTGGGGGAATTTCACCGACTTTTAAATCTAAATATTTTTCTGCTAGTGTCCAAAATAAAGCCGCAACGTTTTCTGGCCCGCCGGCGTTCCAGTAACCATAGATAATCAACCAGTTGCGTAAGTCTTGGACTTTCTGCACTGGGACGAATTTTAGGAGTTTGGGGCCAACTTTGAGGAAACTAATGTAACCAGCAAGTTTGTCTTCTTCTCGTCCGTTGCTGAATTTATCAAGAATGAATTTAACTGGTTTGGGCATTCCTTTGGGTTTGTCACCAATGGCAAAATCACCCAACTTAGTTAAACTCATCAATTCCAAGGCTGACTCAAACACTAGCCGGATGGGGATTTGGGCAATGCGATCGCGCAGCCACAAAACCTGGTCATAATCAAATATTAAGCTGCCAAAAAACACGTCAGCGTTATCTAGGGCTGCTGCTACTTCGGCGCGCTGAGTGGTAATGTTGCGATCGCTAAACACCCGAATATCCAAATCAGGACAGCGCGAGTTAGCCAAAGCAGCTGCTTTTCGATACAAGTCAGCATTGAAAGATTCAAATCCAGCAATCAAGACGATGCGTTTCATGCCCAAGCCACGAAAGATTTCCTTACTTAGATCTTAAACGTGCTTTCGGTTAATGAAGCATCTATAGTTTTTTTCCTTTTCACTTTTGTTTAAGTCCCGATAGTTGAGAGCCATAAAAAACATCCGCTAATTATGGCTTGAACATTAAATTTTTAAATCAATGTGATTTTGAACCATATCTAAATTTGTGGCTTCAAGAAAGTTTAATAAGCCAAGACACCCAGTTACGTAAAAACTGCAATTTCGGAAGTTGATGTATAATCAATTTTCTATATATTTAGAAGATAAAACTTTCATCTCTAGCGTAAAAATACTACCTTTTTCCACCTGACTTTCAACTTTCAGATGCGCTTGATGTTTTTGGGCAATCGCCACAGCTATCGCTAGCCCCAACCCTGTGCCTCCAGTTTTACGAGAGCGCAGGCGCAGCCCGCCGTAGGCATCACCATCAACACGGTAAAAGCGATCAAAAATTCGCTCCTGATCAGCAAGCCCAATTCCAATCCCCGTATCTTTTACAGCAATGACAGCAGTGTAATCACTCTTGACTAAGCTAACGGTTACATATCCCCTTTTGGGTGTGTAATGGATGGCATTGGCAATCAAGTTTGACACTAAACGGTAAAGTTGCGATTCGTTACCTAGAGCATAAACCTCGCAAGTGGGAAGTTGGCAGGTCAAGTTAATATCCGCAGCAGTAGCCAGCTCTAAAAATTCTTCGGTCAAATCGCTCACCAAATCATTTAAGCAACAGGGCTGAAAAGGTTTTGCCCCTAAATTTTGCTCAAGTGAATTTTGCTCCAGACTGGTTAACAAGAGTAAGTCAGCAATCAAATGGCTCAACCTTCGCCCCTGTCGCTCAACAGTATGAAGCATTATTTGCATATCTTGTTGATTTGATTGCGGTATGTGGAGGATAGCTTCCACAGTTGCCAACAGGCTAGCCAAGGGCGATCGCAATTCATGGGCAGCATTAGCGGTAAACTGTTGCTGTTGCTGATAGGACTGGTAAATCGGCTGCATTGCTAATCCGGAAAGCCACCAACTGGAAGTAGCAACCAAGCTTAGGGCAATAGGCAACCCAATCGCCATAATCCATTGAATTCGCCTGATTTCCGCATCAAAATGTTCTAAAGTACGCCCAATTTGCAAATAACCCCAGGATGAATTGGCTTCATTAGCTAGATCGTGAGTATTGGCACTATGCAAAATAGTGGTGAATTGGTGATAGCGAATGCCGTTAGCCGTGCGAAAGGTTTGCCATGAAGTGCGGTTGAGAGTTGGCGGCAGAGATAACGGTTGATTGGGTGAAAAAGCTAGGAGTTTCCCTTGATGATTGAACAGCCGAATATAGTATGTGGTGCGATCGCTGATGCCGATGGTGTGCCGTTGAATAAGTGTCGGTTTAGCCTTGCAAGGTTGTCCACTCAAGCAAAGATCGGGAAAAATTTGTTGCAGCACAGCAGTCGGTTCTTCGGAAGGCGGTAGCAGTGGTTCGACGCTATCGTGTAAAGTTCCAGCAATTGATTCAATTTCACGCTCCATTGCTGCCCAGTTGGTTTGTACCATTGCGCGATAAATCCCCAAGCCAGAAACACTTAAAATCACGCCCATGACTCCGGCATACCAGAGGGCTAACCGTAGACGACTGCGCCGAAAAAGTGAGTAGCTATTCATAGCTGAGAATCAACTTGAGAATTAAAGCGATAGCCAGCACCTGGAACAGTTTCAATCGGGCAGGGACAGCCATGATTTGCTAACTTGCGACGTAGTAAGCGCATTTGCGCTGCAACTACATTACTAATTGGTTCTTCATCCATATCCCAAAGTTGTTGACGCAATTTGCTACCGGGAATGATGCGATTGGGGTTCTGCATCAAATACATGAGCAGCTGAAATTCTTTGGTGGTTAAGGGAATGGCTAGGGGCTTAGATCCATCTGCATTCACTTGTAGGACATTGTTTGCTGTATCCAAACTGAAACCTGCAACAGTCAAGATAGATGGTTGTAGTTGAGGCGATCGCCTCTGAAGAGCGCGCAACCGTGCCAGCAATTCTTCCATCACAAACGGTTTGACTAAATAATCATCAGATCCTGCATCCAGCCCTGCTACACGATTTTCGGGCTGACCCAAAGCAGTGAGCATCAGCACAGGTAAAGGATTTTGGTGTAATCTTAGCCTCTGACATAACTCCAGTCCTGACAAGTCGGGCAGCAGCCAATCGACGATAGCAACCGTGTAGTCTGTCCACTGGCTTTCAAGACAGAGCCAGGCCTGAGTGCCATCTGTCACCCAATCTACTACATATCTTTCGCTAATTAAGACTTGCTTGATTGCCAGTCCCAAATCCGCTTCGTCTTCGACCAGTAAAATTCGCATTGTTCCAGGAAATCAACCATGAAGCTCATATTTTACAAAAACATTTACCAGTGAAGTTGTGCGGCGGCAAGCAACCTTTACATCCACACTGAGGAGTTTCGGCAGTCCGCTCCGACCAGGTTGTTATGCGGCAGCTTTATTCACCACGCTACTGTTTGTAGACTCTCCACTTCTTGAAAATGAGCATCGCGTGTTACTAAAATCAGAGCGTGTTGCAGTGCAAGAGATGCAATCCAGACATCGTTCTCAGGTAACGGACGACCCTTGAGCCTTAACTTGTTTTTGACCTCACCGTATTGCAGTGCGGTTTCAGCGTCACATCCAATATCGTGCTGCTAGCAACTAGCTCATCAACTCTTGCCAAATTTGCTTCAACTCGTCCTGACTTTCTGGCTCCATAACACAACTCACCAATCACAAAACTTGGAATGAAAACTTCGTTGGCTTGAGCAAGATTGCTTTTGACGATCGCTTCATCTGCAAAAAGAGCAATGATGATGTTGGTATCAAGCAAATACTTACCACTCATCGTCATCTACCCGTTCACAATCCTGCTCGATTGCCTCACGCATTACCTGGAGATCGTCCAGAGGTATTGAACCTGCAAAACGTAGCAATTGCTGCCCTGGAGTTCCTCGAACTTCAGCTTTTACTAACGCTTGAGTAAATTCAAGCACTCGTTGTTGCAAGTGCTGCGGCATTATTTCTAGCCGTTTGATCACTTGATTGATAATGGAAACACTCATTCTCTCCTCCTTTTCTTAAGGTCGTAGATAATCGCTGCGCCAACTCCATCTACTTTATTTTTTGACAATAGTATATCCGCTGACGTACTTCGTACCATCAGGTAGTGACATCCACACCCACTCGACATCCTCGGCATTCTCTAGCTCAACACTAATGACGCGATTAGGTGGTAGTGAAGAGGATGAAACCAATGATGGTTGAGGTGCAACCACTATTCTCTTTTGTTTATCTTCTGACATAGCTACCGATAGTCAAGGAGTAAATCTTTATTTTAGTCCACTAGGCAACTAGCTGTCGGGGTAGAGTTGATAGGGCTTCTTTTAGAAGATTCTGACTACTTGATGTTTTCACTCAGATATACCTTCCTACTCACCCTTACCGATAGCTGGTGATCGCCTCAACTTTAATCTCTGTTTTTACTGAATTTGCAAGAAAACAGCTATGGTGTGCTTCCTCGTGAATCGCCTTGATTTGTTGTTCTGTGGGCAAACAGCCATGCTTCAGTGCCATCTGTCACCCAATCCACTACATATCTTTCGCTAATTAGAACTTGCTTGATTGCCAGTCCCAAATCCGCTTCATCTTCCACCAGTAAAATTCGCATTGCTCCAGGGAAATTAACCATGAAGCTCTGATCTTACAGAAACATCTGCCAATTTAACGTTCCGGTTGAGCGGCTGCAAGTAACCTTTGCATCCCCACCAATATCTCCGTTCAGTCCGCTCCAACCGGGTTGTTAGGTTTCAGTCGCATCAATTTCTTAAGTATTTACTCAGTTCCATCAAGACCTTAAATTAACATATTTTTCCAATTCAGATACTTTTAAGATCTCCTTAGCCTTCTCTATTCCATATACGCTCTTTAAAAAATCGCCCAACCAAGCAATATTAACTTTTTCTATCCCGTCCATATTAAGACATTCTCTAAATATTTTCAAATAGCCGAATATCTGTGTATCTATGTCAGAAAAATTCTTTGAAAAATTTTCAATGAAATTTTGGGTTCCTGCTAATATTGCATACCTTTCAAAACTGCTCATTAGAGCCCACTTTCCTTGAGGTGAAAAAATCACACTCTCCAATTGATAAGATAAGCCAAAAACGTCGGTATTAATAGATAAATATGTAGATATCTCTTCAAAAGAAATCCACCAATGCTTGGTCATAGATGAATTGAAATCGACAATATTAACAATAGATAGGTATAAACTTGTATCTCCCATATGTGAAGCAGTACTTATAAGAGCATTAACAACTTCTACATCTGGGGGGAAATACTCATATAAGAGTTTAACTTCTTCAGCATTAGATCCGAATTGAGGTAGCTTAGGATTCTCGTTGAGAAATACTTGTCTCAATTTAGGTTCGGCCTCAGAATAATATTCATTATCTGTGAGAATACGCATGATTCCAACCTCTATCTAAAAGATCTTTGAGAAACGAACTAACACCCAGTTGTGGAAGCGGGGCAAAAAAGTGGCTTTTTATGCGGCGGTTTTACACTATGCCAACACTAGAATACTTTCCGATTCTCTATCTCCAAACTGCCTGATCGTGTCAAAATTATCTCTCAAAATCTGAACAATCTTTGACGTTGGACTGTTGCCAATCCGAAGGTAAACGAACATAGGTGGATGACCATAAAGTAAACTGCGCTGATGGAAATCAGAATCTTTGGAAACAATCACAAAATCATTTGCTTTTGCGTATTCCCAAATGATGCCATCATCAGTGTTTGTTAGTGCTAAAGCTTTGACATGCTCAGAACTAGGATACAAATCGATAATTCTATAAACAATCCGGTCTGAGAGATTTTCATCCAAAAGCAGTTTCACAACGATGCCACAAACAACTTCTTCTCACGATCTGCCGCAAAAGCAAGACAAGCTTTGATGTCTTCTAAGGTAAGTTCTGAGAAATCTTCTAGAATTTCTGCCTCAGTCATTCCACCTGCTAGATATTCTAAGACGTCGTAGACGGTAATTCGCATTCCTCGAATACAGGGCTTACCACTGCGTTTTCCAGGCTCAATCGTGATGATGTCTTGATAGTCCATAATGTGGCAGTTGATAGAAATCTTCTACTTGCATTAATCATATCGTCAATAACTAAAAGGGCGTTGAAATCTACCGACGACCTGATCGATCTCCTGGGCGATCGCCAATAACTCCATGTCTTGCCAACGCTTACCGACTATCTGCATCCCGATGGGCAAGCCGTTTTGAGTTTGTCCAATTGGAATGACAACGACTGGATGCCCCGTGAGGTTGAATGACACAACATAAGCACCCGATGCCATAGAATATGGGACGCTACGATCGTCTACTCGAATCGCTGTACCGCTCTCTCTATGGGTAAAGGCAGAGGTCATTGCGACAGGGCATAGCCAAGCATCCCATTGGGTTAAGGCCTCATCCATTTCAGTGATTAGGCGATCGCGCTCTGTTAGCGTTTCAAAATAGCCTTTCAGTGTCGGGTTCAAAGAGATGGGCAAGCCAATGCCAGGGATACTACCAAGTTTGCGAAAGTTGCGATCGCCTTGTGTCCCATCACGAAATAAAAAAGCCAGATTCTTCCAAACATCAGCCGCCGTTAGAGATTGGGAGTAGATCAGGTTGTAGGCTGCAAGCCTGTAGTAGGTTTGCCACAACCCAGGAAAATCCAAATCGGGAACATACTTTTCAAGGGGAATTCCTGCATGAGTCAGTTTTGTTGCCGTCGATTGCAGTGCCAACCTAATCTCTGCGGCAACAGGATAAGGCGACCATTCCTCTGCCCAAGCAATCCGAAGAGTTTGAAGAGATTGATTTGTGGGGCGATCTAGCGAAACGGGAGGAATTTCGGGTTGCGCTGGATCAGCTCCCGCAATTAATTGCAGACAAAGGCTTAAATCTTCTATCGAACGAGCTAATCCACCGACTGTAAGCATTTGACGTAAACCGCGAGGGGCACCGGGAACTTCAGGAATGTGTCCTGTGGTTGGCACTCGGCGATCCGTTGGCTTGAAGCCGTAAATACCGCAGAAATGAGCGGGTTGACGAATTGATCCGCCAAAATCGGAACAGAGATCGAGCGGAGATAAACCTGCCGCGATCGCTGCCGCACCCCCACTAGAAGTACCACCAGGTGTATAGTCAAGGTTCCAAGGATTATTTACACGAGGAAACACATCATTGAGTCCCTGGTACCCGCCTGCCAGATCGCCCACATTTGTTTTCCCAAGCAGGATCGCACCCGCCGCACGAAGACGACTCACGGCAGTCGCATCGTGTGATGGTATGTAGTTTTTAAGCGCCGTTGCTCCTGCTGTTGTTCGTAACCCAGACGTTTCAAACAAATCTTTGACAGTAATCGGAACGCCATGTAAGACACCCCAGTTTTCTCCTCGAAGTAACGCTTCATCTGCTTGCTTGGCTTTACTTCGGGCACTGTCTTCATCTAATGTGCAAATTGCATTGAGTTTGGAGTTGTGCTTGGCTATTTGAGAAAGATGAGCGTCAAGAACTTCAACCGCAGAAACTTGGCGATCGCGGATCATCTGGGCAAGCTGACAAGCCGATAAAAAGGTTAGAGGAGTCATGAGCATCGGGCTGATAGTATTTGATAAAGTTAATTATATTCACTTTTAATCAACTTAGTTAATTTAGTTAACTAAGAACCTATGGGTCGTCCACTCAAAGAAAATTCCTTGACACCACATGATGTAGTTCTGGCTGCGATCTCTTGCCTTGATCAAGAAGGGGAATCGGCATTGGGGGTCAATCGAGTCGCACGAGAGCTAGGGGTTAAGCCACCTGCCATCTACAAACATCTAGATGGCAACACGGGGCTGCGTCGCGCTGTCGCTTTGGAAATTTGGCGCAACTACTTGATGTACTGCCAAAGCCAAATCACTAGGGACACAGATCCCCATGATTTATTCCGTGTGGGCGCACAGGCAACTCGAAACTTTGCCCAGTATTATCCTGCCCGTTATAGCGTGATGATGCAGTACCAAATGCAACCCACTGATCCAGAAGAGGTTGAAATCATCCAGAACGCTTTACATTTCTTCCAGCGATCGCTTCAACTCTACGAACTAAGTGACGATGCTTTGATTGATGCGATGCGGATGGTCAATGCAGCAATTTATGGTTTTATCGCCAGAGAACAGCTAGAACTAATGACCTTAAACCGTTCGACCGAGCGCAGCTATGAAGTCATGCTGGATGCTCTCATCGTTGCACTTGAATATATTCGACAACGCGATCGCTAATTACTTAGTATTTAGTGGGTAGCAGATTAATATGACTACCAATGGACGGTCTCAAGACTTTACCTTAGCCAGTATATCAAGCCGCATAAACAAGATTTACAAAAAGGTTATGGTTCAGTTATTTTGCATGAATTTTGAAGACCTAAAATGGTACAAAGTTAACATCCTAGCTCATAGCCATAACACCACACAGCAGGCAAGTGGATTGCTGATGGGTATTCTGCTTCATCTTCCACCAGTAAAATTCGCATCACTCCAAGAAAATCAACCACGAAGCTCTGATCTCACAAAAACATTTGCCATTTCACCTGGATTTCATCTGTCCTTTGGCAAACTATGGAGAACTTTTGTTTAACCCTGTCTTCATTTTGAGGAGTGATCATGAAACCCTTTCCACTAGTGAGTTCCATTCTTGCAGTCAGTTTAACCATCAGTGCGCCCACAATTGTGTTTGCTCACGTTGGACATGGTGATGAATTTCAGGCAAAGGGCGGCATCAATCGCGTGAAAGTTAATGCTGAAACCGACCAACTGTTAGGCATTGTTGTCACGCCAATCGCCTCTTCTGCGGGATCTGCTGTGATGATTCCGGTGACGGCATTGGTTGATGCCGATGGCAAGCAGATAGTATTTGTGCAGTATAAAGATTTTTATGAGCCGGTGGAAATTACAACTGGCGCGACTAAAGGCGAACTAATCGAAGTGAGCAAAGGATTGTCAGCTGGGGAAAAGCTCATTACCCAAGGTAGTTTGTCGCTCTATGCTGAATCGCGCAAAACCCAAACCGCCGATGCAACCCCCAGTTCAGTCGTAAGTACTACTCCCAAAACTGATGCAGCCCATGCTCAGGCAGATGCTAAAGGAATACCTCATAGCCACGATACTGCTGGTAATCTCGTCTCGCAGGCTGGTGAAACGACTCCGCAATCGGGCGGATTCCCGATGGGGATTTTAGCAGCAGTGGGTGGTGGAGTGGTGCTTGTGGGCGGAGCGATCGCCTTGATAGCTGGCAATGGCAAGAAGAAAGGAGGCTTTTAATTTAAATGTTTAACTCCATTCTGAATCAGATTCTCAAAAACTCAATTGCCCAGCGTTGGCTAATTGTTACTTGTGCGATTTTAGTGACGCTGTGGGGAGTCTTCAGTGTGACACAGATGCCACTGGACGTTTTTCCCGAATTTGCGCCCCCCCAAGTAGATATTCACACCGAAGCGACTGGACTAGCTCCAGAGGAAGTAGAATCACAAATTACCGTGCCGATTGAAAGTGCGGTGAATGGTTTGCCGGGGGTGACTACGGTGCGTTCTTCCTCCAAAGTTGGACTGTCTATGGTGCAGGTGGTCTTTGACCAAGATGCCGACATTTATAAAGCCCGGCAATCAGTAACAGAACGACTCCAGCAGGTGACAAATCAGTTACCTGAAGGGGTGCATCCACCGGAAATTTCACCGTTAGCATCGCCCTTGGGTACGATTTTACAGTATGCCTTTACGGTGAATGGGCAGGGGAAAACCTCGCTGATGGACTTGCGCCGTCTGGTGGATAGCACCCTGAGCAACCAAATTTTGTCTGTGCCGGGAGTCACCCAAGTCACCGTTTACGGTGGGGATGAACGACAGGAACAGGTACTAGTTGATCCAGAGAAATTGCGATCGCTCAATATTTCCCTGACCGAAGTGACCAATGCTGCCAGAGGTGCAAATTCTAATGCTCCTGGTGGATTCTTAATTGGTGGTGGTCAAGAACTGTTGGTACGCGGTATTGGGCAGGTAAAATCAATTGCAGACTTGCAGCAATCTGTGGTGAAGGTGCAAGATGGAAAGCCGATTTTGCTCAAAGATGTAGCCCAAGTACAAACGGGTGCGGCACTGAAGCGGGGAGATGCTAGTTTTAATGGGCAACCAGCTGTAGTGATGATGATTAACAAACAGCCTGATGTTGATACTCCCACGGTGACAAAAGCAGTAGAAGCAGTGCTGCAATCTTTGCAAGCGACATTTCCCCCTGATGTGCAGGTGGCGCGGACGTTCCGGCAGTCTAACTTTATTGATACTGCCATTGCCAATGTCAGTAGTTCCCTAATTCAAGGCATCATCATCGTGTCGGTGATTATGCTGTTATTTCTGATGAATTGGCGCACCGCCGTAATTACTCTGAGTGCAATTCCTCTGTCCTTGTTAATTGGGTTAATGTTCATGAAAGCTTTTGGCTTGGGCATTAACACTATGACCTTGGGCGGTTTAGTCGTAGCCATTGGCTCAGTAGTGGATGACTCAATCGTGGACATGGAGAACTGCTATCGCGGACTGCGAACCAATCAGGCACAGGGCAACCCGAAGCATCCCTTTCAGGTGGTGTATGACACCTCTGTACAGGTGCGGTTAGCCGTAATTTTTTCCACGGTAATCATCGTCGTCGTCTTTGCACCAATTTTTAGTTTGACGGGTGTTGAGGGCAATATTTTTGCCCCAATGGGTTGGGCGTATTTGCTCTCAATCTGTGCGTCTACTCTGGTGGCCATGACTCTTTCACCTGCCCTGTGTGCAATTCTGCTGGCAAACCAAACCCTACCGCAAGAAGGTACATTCATTTCCCGTTGGGCAGAACGGTTATATCGTCCATTGTTAAATCTGTCGCTGCGATCGCCGCAAATTATTCTGGGTGTAGCACTGGCAACATTGGTGGCTGCTGTTGCGATTATTCCCTCCCTCGGACGGGTGTTTCTACCCGAATTTCAGGAGAAATCATTGGTCAATTCAATGGTTTTATTTCCGGGGGTTTCCCTCGATATGACCAATCGGGCTGGGATAGCACTGTCTACTGCGCTTAAAGATAATCCTTTGTATGAGTGGGTGCAAGTACGGGCAGGACGCACTCCAGGAGATGCAGATGGGGCTGGAGTGAGTATGGCTCATGTGGATGTAGAATTGAGCGATCGCGCCCTCCAAGACCGCGAAGCCAGCATTAAACAATTGCGGCAAGAGTTCAATAAACTGCCTGGTGTGGCATCTAACATTGGTGGATTTATTTCTCACCGCATGGATGAAGTTCTGTCGGGGGTTAGAAGTGCGATCGCTGTGAAAATCTTTGGCCCGGATTTAATTGAACTACGAAAGATTGGCGAACAAGTGCGAGATGTGATTCAGCCCATTGCTGGCATTGTAGACTTGCAGCTTGAACCTCAACTGCCCATTCGTCAGGTACAAATCCATTATGATCGCGTGGCAGCCGCTAACTATGGATTGAGTATGGAGCAGTTATCTAATGTGGTGGAAACTGCTCTAAATGGTCGTGTAGTGTCGCAAGTAGCAGAAAATCAGCAGCTTATTGATATTTCTATCTCCTTGACAGAGAAAGCCCGCAATAGTTTAGATGCCATTCGCGCTATTCCTCTGATTACCCCAACAGGAAAAACCATCCAACTGGGTGCTGTAGCCAAAGTAGACTACGGTATGGGAGCGAATGTTGTGAATCGGGAAGATGTATCACGGCTGATAGTTGTTTCGGCAAACGTTGCCGAGCGCGATTTGGGCAGTGTTGTCAGTGATATTCAATCCCAAATTCAACAGAAAATCAAACTCCCCAATGGCTACTTCATCCAGTACGGCGGACAGTTTGAGTCGGAGCAACGTGCTACTAATAATCTACTGGTATTTAGTATCTTGGCAGCGATCGTCATTGCGGTGTTGATGTTCTTCTCCGTTAAATCCCTTTCCGCCACAATCGCCATCATGCTCAATCTGCCTTTGGCTTTGGTGGGTGGCATTGTTTCCATTGCTTTGAGTGGCGGTGTGATGTCGATCGCTTCTTTGATTGGATTTATTACCCTATTTGGCGTTGCTGTCCGCAATGGCTTGTTGTTGGTAGACAACTATAATAATAAGTTTGCTCAGGGAATGCTCCTCAAAGATGTGATTGTCAACGGTTCTCTAGAACGAGTTAATGCCATCCTGATGACCGCACTCACTTCTGCACTGGGGATGCTGCCTTTGGCGATCGCTAGTGGGGCTGGAAATGAAATTCTGCAACCCTTAGCAATTGTAGTTTTGGGCGGTTTATTTACTTCTACAGCTTTGACTTTATTAGTTATTCCGGCTCTCTACGCCAAATTTGGCAAACAGTTGATGCCTCAACAGAAACCCGTTTTGATTAACCAAACCTGGTCAAACTAATAATAATGATGTTGTGATTAGTACTTTTACATTCTCAGGGTAACAATCCCTACGGCTTCTAGCTGGGGGATTTTTGCTACCCTGCGGTAACACTACGCGAACACAAGAACTTCATTGATTTGAGAGTAACTATGCAACTAACAATATCTTCTAAGCTATTTTTTCTAACTGAGAGCCAATATCAAAATTAACACCCCCATTTCCCCAATTTGGCAATTTGGCACATTTCTTCACCATCAGGTTGGTATGGTGAAATTAGCGAATGTCTTTGTGCGACAATACCGACTTGCAGAATCCCTCAGCTATAGGCTAACTGGGGGTCTTTTTTTTGCTTATTTGATTTATATATAGCAATTTTGGGAAAATTTAAAATCTCAATATTTCAGACTTATTTTTACTCAAGATTGTAAATATATAGCCTTATTCAATTCATTAATATACATCCAAAAAGCAATTAATCACAGATAAATATCAATAAATCTGTATTCCATGTAAATGGTTATAACTATATATTAAAGTCTGGTGATAATATCAAACCAAAATTGGCATTTTAATCATGAAAATCTTATAAATACTAACTTAAATAATGCTTGATACATTCATTTAAATTGAAATATAGTATCCTCTTGAAACTAACTAAACATGCATAAATAATAGGTTTATGTCAAGTATTTAGTTCTAATTATTCATCTCAATATCACTACGTCAATATACAAAGATTGCCTTAATGAAGCTTTTTTAAATAGAGATGTACAATAAAAATAACTGCCGACGGCTCACTATTATCTTTACGCCGATGGGAAGCTGCTTGCACTCAAGTTTTTGCATCCTGTAACTAGTCAATATGCAGTAAAGGTAGATAAGGAGCAGCATAACTGTAGGCAAAGGGAATATCTCGTAAAACCTGCCCTGAGAAGAGTTAACAGCTGCTGGGGCGTTAAATTTTGGAATCTCCACAATTACCACGATTTGAGTGGCTTTACGCTCAATGACTAAATACTGTTTGCGGCTAGGCTGATGGCCCAGTCGATGTTTTGCCAATTTACCCGAAAGCATTTCCAGATTTAAAATCTAGAGGAGTCAATGAGCATCACTAATTTTACCAAACCAAAAAATGTCTATAAACGTCCTGAGGAGGAACCCCATTTACCAGGAAAAAGCCCAATAAAAAATGGTGTGAAATGTGAAAGTCCCAAAAAAAGGGAGCCGACTATATCAAAAACTTCTGTCATCAAAGATGAAAATCGGGGTCGAGTAGCTATTTTTATTGATGGTGTCAGCCTCTTTAATACCGCTTTACAACTTGGCATTGAAATCGACTATCTCAAATTACTTTGTCATTTAACTGCGGGTTCACGGTTATTGCGCGCTTTCTTTTACACTATTGTCGATACTTCACGGCCAACTCCTAACCGTCCACGTACTAATGAAAAGCAACAGGGTTTTCTATTTTGGATGCGTCGCAATGGTTATCGTGTAGTCATCAAGGAGGCTCAACTGTCAGATCACACCAAAAAACACAATTTGAATGTAGAGATTGCTGTAGATATGATCACCTTGGCTCCTTACTACGATACGGCAATCTTAGTCAGTGGAGATAGAGACTTAGCTTATGCTGTGAATGCTGTAACTAGTACAGGTTCGCGTGTTGAAGTGGTGAGTTTGCGCGCGACAACTAGCGATAGTCTGATTGATGTCGCTGATGAATTCGTTGACCTTGATGGTATTAAACAGTACATCCAAAAGGATTCCCATCTCGGCTATAGTTATCGGGCGCTGTCTAATTCCAAGTTGTAATATCATTTGGGATTTTAGATTGGGAACTGCTCCTCAGTCTAGGTTCTGTAAATCCATCTGTTGCATTATTTGTTCAACTTGGTGTAAATCCCCATTACAAATCCATCGAATTTGATTTTATTACTACCCTACCCACACCAAGGTAATAGAGTAGAATAGCAAACTGGGGAACTCTGCGTATTTTTATTGAATCTTAATGGCGATGGATATTTTGATTGTTGAAGATGAACCAGAAATTGCTCAGTTGATCCAACATTCACTAGATAAAGAAGGATTTTTCTGTCGCACGAGCCGCGATGGTATCAATGCTTTGCGGATATTTAAAGAACAACCACCAGATTTAATCATTTTAGATTTAATGATTCCTGGGTTGGATGGATTGGAAGTTTGTGCCAGAATTCGTCAGCAACCCGGTGCTAAAGATCCATATATTTTAATGCTGACAGCCAAGGGTGAGGAAATTGATCGCGTGATTGGCTTGTCTACTGGTGCGGATGATTACATGGTTAAGCCTTTTAGCCCCAGAGAATTAGTTGCTAGGGTGCGGGCATTATTACGGCGTAGTCTCCGCCAAGGAGGACAGCACCATGTGAATCGAACTCAACACTTTATAGTAAATGTAGACCAACGCACTGCCAGCCGTCAGATGAATTCCCAACCAGCAGAAATTTTAGACTTAACTACTTTAGAATTTAACTTATTAAGTACCTTTGTCAGTAATCCTGGTCGAGTGTGGAACCGTACTCAGCTAATTGACAAACTTTGGGGTGACAATTTTTTTGGTGATGAGCGGGTAGTTGACACTCATGTAGCCCGACTGCGAAAAAAAGTTGAGCCAGATCCAGCTAGTCCCACTTTTATTAAAACTGTGGTTGGAGTAGGTTATAAATTTGAAGATTCCCCTATAGTGTGAGGATAATCAACATGGGCTGGCATTGGGCAAAATCCTTGCCTTTGGCATCACGCCTCTTTATATCCCACCTAGTGGTGATGATAGTGGGCTTATTTAGTCTTGTAATCATCAGCAAAGTTTCTTCTCCCCGCTTTTTTGTGCTGCACTTGGAAACTCTAGAAAGTCGGGGGGTGAGATTAATTCATATCCGGCGTGAATTGGTGCAAGGATTTGAAACTGCTTGGAGGCGAGGAACTGTTTGGTCTGTTTTAGTAGGTAGTACGGCGGCGGGAGGATTGAGTTATTGGGTATCTAAACGAATTATGTTGCGGTTGACAGAGATGGAACAAATCACCCAAAAGTTTGCCGCAGGTCAACTCGAAGCGCGGTTACCTTTGTCTGATATTCCGGAACTGCATCGCTTGGGAACTAGTTTTAATCAGATGGCGGCAAGTTTAGAAGGCGTAGAAGCACGGCGGCGAGAATTGATTGGCGATATGACCCATGAATTAAGGACACCGTTGACAGTGGTTCGCGGTTACTTAGAGGAACTAGCCGATGGCGAAATGGAGCCGTCTCCAGAGATTTATCGCAGACTTGCTAAAGAAACTAGACGCTTAGAACGCTTGGTTAACGATTTACAAGAACTCTCAAAGGCAGAAGCCGGTTATCTGCCAATTAAGATCCAGCCTGTGAATTTGTTTCCTTTATTAGAGTGCTTGGTAGAGAAATTTAGCGACCAGCTACTAGAAGATGGCCCGGTGATGCGTTGGGAATGTCCATCCCCATTGCCACTGGTATTGGCAGATATTGACCGCACAGAACAAGTGCTAGTAAATTTGCTAGGTAATGCAGTACGTTATACTACCCAAGGTAAAATTACAATTCGTGTTTGGACTGAAGCCAATCGACTTTGGATTGCCGTGATAGATACAGGCATTGGCATTGCTCCAGAGGACTTGCATCATGTATTTGAACGCTTTTGGCGGACTGACCAATCACGCGATCGCCATTCTGGAGGTACGGGTATTGGTTTAACTATCACCCGCCGTTTAGTCGAGTTGCAAGGCGGTCAAATTTATGTAGAAAGCGAACAGGGTATTGGTAGTACGTTTCGTTTTTTCTTGCCTTTGGCATAGGGTCTAGGGGCTATGGATAGTTTTATCAAATCTGCTGACCCTACTAGAGTCTCAAGTAGGTAACTGCCACAAACTCCCCCCGGCAACAATTATCATTATTATTAAATTTCAATACTTAATTTTCTGAAAGTCCTGTGTGATAGAGCGTTAGGGAATTCCATCTGGCTCATCAATCTTTAATATTTAGATGCGATCGCCCTATGCCATCCTTCAGTAGTAATAAGTTCCACTGAACTTAATGAAGGTATCCATTTATATCTTTTGCCGGGTTAATATTTGAGGAGCAATTGATTAAATTATGTAAAGCAGGTGCTAATAAATAGCTTGAGCGACTGCTAGTATACACGAGTTTTTTAACCCACGGAAAGTCGGGATTGTCGGCTAGAACCTTGGTATATTTATTCAAGTCGTAACCAGTTTTTACATGACCATCTATCCAGTAGCGCAAGCAAGAATTTTTAACAAAAAGAGCAGTCCTTAAGGCTTCATTTACCTTAAGTGACTGCTCTCTTGTTATCTCTGCTTTTGCTTCGTAGACTATCATTCTTTTGTTTGGTTACTGTTAAGTACAGTACCATTATTTTGTCAAAAACTCAACTACCCTGTTATACTCATTTCGTGACACGAAATATTTTCTAACAGGGTGTTTCGTTTTTAACCGCTATTCATGAGGCAGTGCGGTCTTGGGGGTTTCCCCCATGAGCAACTGCCGTCTCCCGCTAAATGCTGGTGCATTGTAACGGGAGTCTTCTAGCTTGATTAGATAAATTTTGGTATCATCATTGCCAAAGGTGCGGTTGTACCTGAAGAATTATTACTGTGGAATTGCTGACGGGTAAACTTCATTTGCAATAAACACAGGTTTATTGCTGTATTCAGCTTCCAGTGTCCTCTGCAAAGTCAAATCCCAGTTCAGGTCATAATCCCGTTCCAATTCGGCTACAACAAACGGACGCAATACCCCTGTAACTGCTACTTTTTCACCTTCATTAACAATTCCTTGGGGAGTTCCGGCGCGTATCACTAACAAGTCCTGTCCACCAAATAACTTGTCTTCATCCAAAGTGAACGAACTGGAATTTCTAATATCTTCCACTTCACCTGTCACCGCCAGGGTTTTGCCATAGTATAGTTCGGGGTTTGTGGTTAATTCACCTGGTTTAGGAGCAAGTGCTAGTGATTTAGCGATAATTGCCGGTTGAGTTTCGTAATCCGTATACAAGTTAGGATCTAAACCCAAGTTGTAATCTCGATTAATATCTGCGATTACAAACTTACGAACTTCACCAGTTGCTTGAATTGGTGTGTTTGGGTCAGTAGGTAGGGTGAAAGTTTCACCAGAAGCATTTACAACTAAAATGGGTTCAGCGCCAAAAAATTGCTTATCGCTGACTGTAAAAGTTGATGGACCCAATGTTCTGATGGGCGTACTTCTAACAGTTACAGTTTGACCAATTAGTTCGTTTGTATTATCTGTGACTTCCTCTGTAGTAACGTTGGTTTCTGGAACTGCGGCTTCTCGCTCTAAGTTATTGGTGCAAGCGGGAAGTAGCACTGCCGAAAGTGCTAGAGCAATAGCCCCTTTAGAACTCCACTTAGTTTGAAAAAAGTTAATCATTGCAAAATATCCATTCAGGTTAACTAAAATATCAAATTCAGATTATTAATCATTATTCAAACCTTTTTACATTTTTGCATCAGTCCTAGTGATGAGTTACGAACCTGATATTTTGGTGCGACCACAAAAAATTTGATTGCTTATTTGTAGTCAGCATTTTATTCAAAATTAATGGGGTGAACCACATTAATTCAAAAAGACCTAACCATTCCTTTGAATTCTTAATACACCTTGATTATTATCGAAATTGGTTGTTTCATCTAATAAGACTGATAGCATCCCTTGGGAGGTAGACATAGGCATAACTGGGAGTAATCCACCGTCTTTATGTACCAAAGTGATAGTGATAGGCGTTGGTAGATTTCGGAGGATAAACTCTTGTCCACCTACAATAAATCGGGGTTGTGTATGACCAATTTTTAAAAATGTAATTAAGGTAAAGGTGAGCCGCTCAACCAGAAAAGGAGTTATGAAAAACAGACTGTAATTTGACGTTAAATCTTAATAGTGGAAAAGTCGAGCAGAACCCAAACTCATTGCACAAATACCACTTGAGAAATAGAGTTACTATGTCAATAGTAATAGCGGGCAACGTGAAATAAATACTACCGTATATCAATCTTCTAGCCAATAGAGTAAGCCAAGAGAAGTAACTCCCCCAAAAAAGTGAGCGCCAATCAAGTTGACATTAGCTAGCATTACAAAAATATCTAGTGACCGAATTACATTTTGTGGTTGATAAATTGCTACACTTTGAGGCTGCGCTAATGCTTTTATCAATATAATTGCAACCGTTTCTTCAGAAGCAATAAAAGCTATTGATAGCCCTACCAAACTCATCACTAATCCAATTCGTAAATTTTGAATTATATCTTTCTTTGTGGGATTGTTTTGGGGATTTTGTGTTTGCAAAAGTTTAGCCAAATTCCTGTAGCGGAAAGCCCAATATACTCGAAAGCACAGCAATAAAATACCTATAATAGCCAAAAATATGCCAAATCCTATACCTGCATTACTTGTCTGAGTACTAACGTTACTGCTAAAACAAGCCAATAATACAGCAGTACCAGAAAGGAAACCCAGCAATAACTGTACCCAAAAACTAATTCGACTTACTAAACGAAAGATAATAGCAAAGTCTTGTTTGCTTGGTGTATTTGAAATGGATTCTAAGTTATTTAACATTTGTACCTCTTGGTATCTATTTACACAAAGAACTCAAACTAATTATTGATGTAGTTGATTAGACTAAATAAAAGAGGTTTTACTTAGCTTATATCTTAATTTGTGGAGTCATATTAGAAGTTTTTACTTTAAAAGATCAGCTTTAACTCCGAATTAAATAACAAATTTAGATGATAAAGGTGGAAAAGTAGTGGAATATATATCAGGGTAAGCTCATCTAATTTGGTATAGAGTGAGCTTGACAAATTAGCCAAGAC
>NZ_CAWUDE010000024.1:0-61231 GCF_963920895.1 Anabaena sp. CCY 9613 | reverse complement strand
TCCCCAGTCCCCAGTCCCCAGTCCCCAGTCCCCAGTCCCCAGTCCCCAGTCCCCATTACCCTTTTTACCGAGTTCCCCAATCACTGATACCCCTGCCAAGGAGCAACTTCTAATGAACCACTAGGTTTAAATATCACTTGAAAATGTGCCATAGGGTCTTTGTTATTAGGTGCAGCTACATTGGAACCGTAAATTTCTTGAAACATATTAGGTAAAGGTGTTTCGCGGAAATGGTCAAAAGCAACTTGGTTTAGTGGTTCATAATCAGCAATCATGCCATCTTTGTTTACGGCCACCCGATACCTTAAATCTCGCGTAAAATTAGGGGTACCACTCCAATTTTTACGCACATTATCATAAAGTGTTTGATTTAAAGTTTTAATTTCGTTAGGGGCTGTAATTCTAGCACCAATTACATCTGGTGTTCTGGCATATCCCCGCCAAGGACTAACTTCTAGCACCCCTTTGTTAGTAAAGACTACTTTAAACTGGGCTATGGGTTCATTGTTAATTGGAGAACGGTTAGCTGGATTGTAAAGCAAGTTAGGCAAGGGAGTTAACTCGATGTCTTCGTTTGCTCCTTGATTCACCGCTTTATAACCCACGATCGCACCATCTGCTGCTACACCCAAACGATAAACTAAATCTTGTGTGACATCTGAGCGCTCAGTCCAAGTGGGATTAATTTGGTTATAAACTTGGCGATTTAAGGCGCGTAGTTGGGATGGATCAGTAATTTCTGTAACTGTATTTAAAAGTGCTTCTAAATCTGTAACTGTAGGTGCTGTTGCTGTTGTGGGAGCCGGTATAGGACTAGCTACATTAATAGGAGTCGGAGTTGGTGCTGGAGTTTCCACTTCTGGTGATATGGGAGTGGGTGCAGCAGCATTAGAACTAGGTGCTGTAGTACTAGTTTGCTCCTCTGGCTTTGGTTCTGGTGGGCGCATTTCTGGCGCAGGAATCAAACTAAAGGCGATCGCGGCCACTGCTACACTAGAAATCCCTATGCCCGCCGGTACTGCTTGTTTGAGCAATGCTTGGTTACCACTGCCGTAACGTCTAGCAACTGGTTGTAATTCTAGTGATAACTCTGGTAGAGTTTGGGTGTCAGCAAAAAACTGATCTACAGCTTCGACTAGATCAAATAATTGCACCGTGTTTAAGTCTATTTGTGTAGGCGGTTTATTATAGTTAGGGTTAGACTCAAAACCCTCAGAAGTGACCTCAGAATGCACTATTAACCTGTGTTGGTTAGTGCTAATTTTTTGTACTTCAACTAATTCTGATTCTTGATTGTGCGCCTGTGGATTTGACACATTACTCAAAAATTCTTGGGCATAGCCACTAACCGCCCTCACCAAACTTTCAAAAAATTCCCGTCCTCCCACAAGAGGCTGATTATAGCCATTTATATAGCATTCTGCATTTACCAATATTGATAATTCTGGACGCATTTCTTGGTAGTTTGTCGGCCTTGATGCATCACTTAAACCCTCTAACAGCAACGTACAATTAGGTAGACTGTATTTACGTTGGATATTCATTCCACTTCACCGTCAAAAAGACTGATCCAAAATCGCTGCATTCCAGCTGTGCCAGTACAAAATAATAATTGTCCCAATAAATTCATCGCTAGCTCATCTAATTTTTCATCAGAAGTTAATGCCAGTACGTTAGAACGTCGAGCATTCATCCGACTTTTAAAGTGTACGCGAAACCGCTCTAGATAATTAGATAGCCGCAAATTTTGTTCTAGTGGGATCTGCTTTTCACTCATTTGTTGATATAACATCAACATCTGACGAATGACAACTGTTAACCGCCGCGCTATATAGCAGGCAATTACCACCAAAGCTTTTGCTTCCATGATGGTCAAGGGACGACGGATATGCGCTCTTCGCATAGGATTCGAGCTACGCATCCGCCATAAATTTACCCGATTTTTAATAATTCCCTGCAATTCCAATTCTTCAGCAAAAGCCAGAATGGCTTCAGAACCACCCAGCTCTAAAGCTTCAATCGCCAGTAACATGAGATCAACTTGCAACCGGGTTCTAGGGGGACAACCCTGTGATGAGATCGCAGGGTCTGGTAAAGTGTCCAGAATCATCGGCACTGAGGGGGGTGTTGGACTATTGAACGGCGTTAAGCTGGCGGAGACATTCATTCTCTAAAATACCTTGTGCGGTTCTAACAGACTAAATAAAACTAGTACAACTAATTTAAGATAAGTAGCCAAATAAGAAAATTAGACTTGTGACAGTAGCAAGTCTACCTGATCTTTACATCACTTAGTTGTTCTACTCACAGGTTTCCCAATAGTTAAATTTAACTTTCAAAACATAACTTTATTCTCCTATTTTGTAATTACCAGCATATCTTTAGCTTGGTGTAGATTCTAAGTATCGTCAATGGATTTACAAACTAGGCACCTTTAGCCCAAGCGTATGACATTATAGTGTACGATTTTTCAGGTACTGGGGACTGGTTACTGGTTACTGGGGAAATACTTTCAGCTTGTGCTAAAGACATCTCCCTCACCCTTCATCTTTCCCATCCACCTACTCCCCACTCCCTACTCCCCACTCCCGCATAATTTATGGATTTAAAGTCTCTCATTCGCGATATCCCAGATTTCCCCAAACCCGGAATTTTATTTCGGGATATAACTACTTTACTGCGCGATCCAGATGGATTGCGACATACTATTGACTTTTTTGCAGAAAAATGCATTCAATCTGGACTACAAGCAGATTATGTTGTGGGCATGGAGTCCAGGGGGTTTATTTTTGGGCCTCCGCTAGCTTATCAATTAGGGGCTGGTTTTATTCCTGTGCGTAAACCTGGGAAGTTACCAGCAGCAGTTCACTCCATTGAATATGAACTAGAGTATGGTACAGATTGTTTAGAAATGCATCAAGATGCTTTGCAGCCAGACAGCCGTGTTTTAATTGTGGACGATTTAATTGCAACAGGTGGCACAGCCAGTGCCACGGCAAAGCTAGTGCAAAAGATTGGCTGCGAACTCGTAGGATTTGGGTTTATTATCGAGCTACGGGATTTACAAGGACGAAAAAATCTCCCAGATGTGCCGATTATTTCCCTAATTGAGTATTAGTCATTCTTTTCGCAGCCCATGACTAATGACCAAGAACCAATGACCAATGACTAAACTGCCATGACTTATACGAAAATTCAATTGGAGACAGCTTGGGATTGGCTAATTAGGCTATTCGCCAACGAAACTTTTGCTTATGTAGTCAAGCGGGTATTACAAGCACTGTTCACCTTATTGTTGGCAACGGCGCTGTCGTTTTTCATCATGAAATTGTCTCCAGGGGATTATGTCGATACCCTGCGGCAAAATCCAAGAATTTCTCCAGAAAGAATTGAGGAACTAAGACAGCAGTTTGGTTTAGATAAATCTTGGCCAGAACAGTTTGGGTTATGGCTGTGGCGAATCTTTACGCAGGGAGATTTTGGTACTAGTTTTGTTTATCAACGCTCGGTAGCTTCTTTGTTGTGGGAGAGAGTTCCCGCCACCTTGCTCTTAGCGATATCGTCTTTATTCCTTACCTGGTCAATAGCGATTCCTTTTGGGATTCTAGCCGCTGTTAAGCAAAATAAAGCTACTGACCGGATTTTACAGGTAATTAGCTACACAGGACAAGGATTTCCCAGCTTCATCACTGCCCTGTTTTTACTGATATTTGCCCAAATCACCTCGCCTTTATTTCCGGTGGGCGGCATGACTAGCATTAATCATGCTGATTTTTCCTGGTTCGGTAAAATAATCGATGTCGGCTGGCACATGATTTTACCGACTATTGCCTTGAGTATTACTAGCTTTGCGGGTTTACAAAGAATCACACGCGGTGAATTGTTAGATGTTCTACGTCAAGATTACATCCAAACAGCTCGTGCTAAAGGACTGCCAGAAAATCGGGTGATTTACGTTCATGCCCTGCGTAATGCCATCAACCCACTAATTACTTTGTTAGGCTTTGAGTTAGCTGGTTTGTTAGGTGGGGCATTTATTGCCGAACAATTCTTTAACTGGCCCGGTTTAGGGAGATTGACTTTACAGGCAGTAATAGCTAAAGACCAGTATTTAGTTATGGCCAGCCTAGTGATGAGTGCGGTACTGTTGAACATAGGTAACTTGCTAGCAGACTTATTGCTCAAAGTAGCCGACCCCCGGATTCGTCTAGAATCTTAATTGAGTATGTTATCTGAAATTTTTTATTTAGTGCGATCGCCTACTGATGGTCGTTATCTCATAGCCCGTCCTGATGCCGAATCATCGGGCTATCTATTGCTATTTCGTGAACACTTTGATGCCTTAAGCTATCTCAACACCCATGCAGCAGAGATAGCTAATCGCTTTGCCGTGGAATCTATTCCCGGTACACAGTTAGGAAACTTGCTTAAACGTTGGGGTTTTAGTGGTGTGGGTATTGTGACAGATCCTTTATTACCCAAAATCGAGTTTATGCAACATAACTAAAGTCCGAGGAATTGATTATGCAATCAGAGTCAAAAGCAACGCTCTATGATACTGATTATCAACTGTGGATAGATGCCACCTTACAGCAGTTACATAACAAAGAATTTCATCAATTAGACTTGGTGCATCTCATTGAAGAAATTGAAACAATGGGTAAAAGTGATAAACGAGAATTACAAAATCGATTAATCATTTTACTAATGCACTTACTCAAATGGAAATATCAATCTGAAAAGCAGTCTTATAGTTGGTTATCAACTATTGATGAGCAACGCCGTCAAATCTTATTAATATTTGAAGACAGTCCTAGTTTAGAAAAAAATTATTTAGCTACAGTATTTGATAAATGTTATCAACTGGCTAGAAAATCAGCTAGTAGAGAAACTCAACTATCTATTAGTACGTTTCCTGAAAGTTGCCCTTTCTCTCATAGTGAAATTTTCGATATTGATTTTTCCCCCTAATTTTTATTTAGATAGAGATACAGCACTTTTGATTTGAATGAAGTACGGATTTTTCGGTGCATCCTGTGGGAAACCAATCCATAACTAAATAGGAGGATTTACAAAATGCTTCCTGTAAAAACCCTTTACGAAACTGACTTTAATCTCTGGTTAGAAGAAACAGCGCTTCTACTGAGAGAAGGGAGGTTAGACCAATTAGACATTGAAAATATACTTGAAGAAATTGAAGGGATGAGTCGCAGTGAGAAAGATGCTCTAGAGAGTAATCTCATCCGGGTACTTCAACATTTACTTAAGTGGAATTATCAGCCCGAAAAACGCTCTGTGAGTTGGTCTTATACTATTATTGAACACTCGCGCAGATTAAACAAAGCCTTAAAAAATAGTCCTAGTTTGAAGCGTCACTTTGATGCTGCATTGGATGAATGCTACCATGAAGCCTGCAAAGCGGCAGCTGTTGAAACCCAGTTCCCTTTAGCTACGTTCCCGGCATTGTGCCCCTTTACCGCATCTGATGTGTTGGATATTAATCCTGATGACTATTTAATTGATTTAGGATTTACGCAATAACTCTCTGAAACCCTCTTTCCTTCGTGTCCTTTGTGTCCTTTGTGGTAGCCTTCTGCACGCCCTTCGGTCTACGTTTTTTCATGATTTTGCGTAAGTCCTGTGATTAATTCTAGCCTGGGTGGACATGGGGCATTGAAAAATTTCTGCACCCCAGTCCCCATTGCCCCTTATCTCCAGAGGGGTCCCGATTTCCCCAGTTTCCAGTCCCTAAACCACGACCTTCTCCAAAATCAGCTTAGAACGCTTCACCTGTTCAGGAATAGCCACCGGATAATCCCCTGTAAAGCAAGCTGAACAGAAACTATTGGTGTCTTCACCTGTAGCCTCAAGCATTCCCTCCCAACTGAGATAGGCGAGACTATCTACTTCCAACTGCTGGGCAATTTCTGCTACTGACTTGGTGGCAGCAATTAGTTGATCCTGGGTATCGGTGTCGATGCCGTAAAAGCAAGGATGAGTCACAGGTGGGGAAGAGATTCGCATGTGTACTTCTGCTGCACCCGCATCCCGCAAGGCTTTTACCAGTTTCCGACTGGTTGTACCCCGGACAATTGAGTCATCCACAATAATCACTCGTTTACCCACTAGCACATCTTTCAGGGGGTTAAGTTTCATGCGAATCCCCGTCTCGCGCATGGATTGTGTTGGCTGAATAAAGGTTCGCCCTACATAGCGATTTTTAATTAGTCCTTCGGCGTAGGGTACGCCAGAGGCTTGGGAAAAGCCAATGGCAGCAGGTATGCCAGAATCAGGGACCCCAAAAACAATATCCGCATCCACGGCTGATTCGAGGGCAATTTGCCGCCCTAACCGCATTCGATAGCTGTATAAACTTTCGTTGTGCATGACGCTATCGGGACGGGCAAAGTAAATCATCTCAAAGATACACAACTTACGCTGCGGCTGTTCACTCCAATGGTAAGAAGCCAAACCTTCTTCAGTAATCCACACTAACTCGCCTGGTTCTACGTCGCGCAGGTATTCGGCACCAATAATATCTAAACCACAAGTTTCCGAAGCCAAGACATAACGAATGGGATTACCAGCCAATGTCCCAATAACTAAGGGACGGATGCCATTGGGGTCACGCACACCCATGACGCCATCGGGAGTACCAATAACTAAACTGAAGGCGCCTTGGCAGCGTTTAAATGCCTGAATTGAACCTTCTAGCCAATCTGCACCAGCGTTGATGGCTTCGGCGATCGCAAAGGCGATCATTTCTGAATCGGTGGTTGTGATTAAATTAGCTTTGGTTTGGAGTAATTCTGCTCGCAATTGCACAGTATTGACTAAATTGCCATTGTGTGCTAGACCTAATGAACCTAAGCGGGTCTCAACCACAGCGGGTTGGGCATTAGCTTTGCGGCTAGAACCTGTGGTGGAATAACGAGTATGACCAACAGCTAAGTTACCCGGCAACTGATCCAAAACGGTTTCATTAAAGACTTGAGACACTAAACCCATGTCTTTGTGCAGATGGACTTTTGCACCCTCAAAAGTGGCAATGCCAGCTGATTCTTGACCCCGGTGCTGGAGGGCATACAATCCAAAGTAGGTCAGTTTAGCAACATCTTCTTCTGGTGCGTAGATGCCAAAAACACCGCAAGCTTCTTCGGGCTTATCAGAACGATGTTCATGACTATGAATTGGGTTGTCAGTCTGATTGGGGTATTCATCCGGAGTGACGGGATGGATGGGAATCATGCTAGCTTTGCTCCTGGTTTGGGTGTCAAGTCACTGGGATTAAGTCTCTGGATAGTTGCAGATTTCTTAATAAATCTTTAACCACTTATTAAAACAGTACCGTAATTAGGCTCAGAGACGTTAATCATCCAGGGGTAGGGGATTCAAATTAATTAACTAGTGGTATTTGCATTGGTTACGAGACGTTTAGCGATCGCCTGTGAATAGCGATCCTGCATATGTTCAATACTAACCTTGATTAAGGTTTGGTTATCAGTGGTTAAAACCCCCAAACTTACCTCAGAACTGTCAGAATTACCAACTGTACCTATTTTTTGCCATTTTTGATCCAGATGTTCTTGTAAGTATGATTCCCAAATTTCCTGGTCTGTGGATGTGACAGAAACTAAAATTCTGGCCCCGCCTTCACCGAAGAGGATTTGATCTAGTCGTTGTGATTGTGTACTGAGAATTTCTAAATTTATTCGGGCACCCAGGTTGCCAGCAATACAACATTCTGCTATTGCAACAGCTATTCCTCCCTCAGCACAATCATGGGCTGAACGTATCCAACCCGCACGAATGCCCCCGCGACAAACTTGCTGCACACGGCGTTCTAAGTCAAAATCTACCCGTGGTGGTTTTCCGGCTACAGTGTTGTGGATAGTAGCTAAATATTCCGATCCTCCCAAGCTAACGGGAGATGTCAAAGGTAATCCCAGCAGATAAATGACATCGCCTGCTGCTTGCCAAGCTTGACCACAAATTTTACTTAAATCGGGAATCAACCCTACCATCCCTACCACAGGGGTAGGATAAATGGGTTGTGGGTTACCTTGGGAATCTAAGGTTTCGTTGTATAAAGAAACATTTCCGCCTGTAACTGGTGTTTCTAATTCTCGACACCCTTGGGCCAAACCCCGACAAGCTTCTGCTAATTGCCAATAACCAATGGGTTTTTCTGGACTGCCAAAATTGAGGTTATCTGTCACCGCTAGAGGTTCTGCACCCACACAGCTAAGATTGCGGGCTGCTTCTGCCACCACTGCCTTAGCTCCCTCATAGGGGTCAAGATAAACATAGCGAGGATTACAGTCTACAGTAGCCGCCACACCGCTTTGGTAATTAAGTGTTTTCCCTGTTTCACCTTCCAAGGGACGTAGGCGCACTACAGCAGCATCAGCACCACCAGGCAAAATAACGGTGTTGTTCTGCACTTGATGATCATACTGACGATACACCCAGCTTTTCGAGGCGATGGTGGGTGTATCCAGCAAGGTTAAAAGAAGATCACTCCAAGATTGCAGGCGTCCTTGAACTTCAATGCCAGTAGTTGTACAAGGAGGCAAACAATCAGGTGTCCATTGCCAAGCTGTACGCGCATATTCTGGTGGTTCTGTCAATAATTCCCGCTCATAAAGTGGTGTATTTTCTGCCAATGCTTCAGCGGGAATTTCTGCTGCTACTCCTCCTTGGAAAAGAATCCGCACAATGGGTTCAGCAATTACTGTCCCCGCAACCACAGCCTGAAGTCCCCAGCGATGGAAAATATCAATTAGCTCTTGTTCACGTCCTTTGTGGGCAACAAACAGCATTCGTTCTTGGGATTCGGAAAGCAGGTATTCATAAGGAACCATCCCTGTTTCTCGCACAGGAATTTTATCTAAATCCAGTTCAATACCCACACCACCTTTGGCTGCCATTTCCGATGTAGAACAAGTGATCCCCGCTGCACCCATATCCTGGGCGGCAACAACTGCCCCAGTCTTAAACGCCTCGAGGCAAGCTTCAATCAAAGACTTTTCCAAAAATGGGTCGCCGACTTGCACAGCCGGGCGGTCATCTACTGATTTATCACTTAATTCTGCACTAGCAAAACTGGCCCCTCCCATACCATCACGTCCAGTGGTAGAACCAACATACAGTACAGGGTTACCTAGACCAGATGCCCCAGATTTGACGATTTCTGGTGTTTCCATCAAACCTAGTGCCATAACATTCACTAACGGATTCCCTGCGTAAGCCCGGTCAAAGTAAACTTCACCGCCGACGGTAGGCACTCCTACACAGTTACCATAGTGGCTGATACCAGCGACAACACCAGTAAATAAACGTTGGGTTTTTGGATCTTCTAGGGAACCAAAACGTAATGAGTTTAATAAAGCAATGGGACGCGCACCCATTGTAAAGATATCTCTGAGAATACCTCCTACACCTGTGGCGGCTCCTTGGAAGGGTTCCACAGCTGAGGGATGGTTATGGGATTCAATCTTAAATGCCAGTTGCAGTCCGTCACCTAAATCTACAACCCCAGCGTTTTCACCGGGGCCAACCAGAATGCGGGGGCCTGTGGTAGGAAACTGTTTGAGCAAAGGTCGTGAATTTTTATAACAGCAATGCTCTGACCACATCACCCCAAACATTCCCAGTTCGGCTTTGTTGGGATGACGTCCTAACCGTCGAACAATTTCTGCATATTCTTCTGGTTTAAGACCTTCGGCAGCGATTTCTTGGGGAGAAAAAGGTGTAGAGGATGTGGCGGTCATGGAAATAATGCACCAACGAGTACAGAGCCTTATTGTATCGATTTAATTACTCAAATTAACGACCATGTAGTGGGGATTAGGGACTGGGAAGAAGAGGCAGGGTGCAGGAGATAATATTTCCTAACCTCTAACCTCTAACCTCTAACCTCTAACCTCTAACCTCTATTCACTAACTTGCAGGTTTTGTAAAATAAAATCGGCTCTTGGTGCAAATCCATCACCGTATTCCAGAGGATAATGGGTAACTGCATAGAAAACTTTGCCATTTTGTTCCCCAAGATAAATAACTCCTGTTATGTCTTGCCCTTCGCGGAAAACAATTTGTTCTTGAGACCAAGGGTAAGAAGCATCTTGCGTTTGGTTGACAATTTGCCATCCATTAGATGCTATGAGGCCAGATGCTCCATTCACAAAGTTTCTTAGCTGTTCTAGAGTTTGAAAACTGTTGAGGAAGGAAAAGCTGACATAAGCATCCTCATTTTTGTTACCGTCGAAATTGCTAATAAACCTGACCCCTGTACCTTCACCAGAACTAACCCCTTCGCTGATAAAATCTTCGTCAGGATAGTAGGTAGTAAATAACTGGCTGTATTCCTGGTAAAGCCTCAGATTAATGGGAGTTTCTTCCCCTTCAATACTAATTGTGGCAGTTTTGGTTTCAGGTCTGTCGCTTTTAGAGTTATAACTACTTTGAATAGGAGTGGGTGTAGCTCCTGTGCTATTACCTGGAGAAGTTTGGTTGGATTGTGTTACCGTGCAACCCCAGAATGTTAATAACAGGATAGTTGCTGGTGCAATGTGAACAAGACGAATAGACATTTTCCCTCAGATGGGCTAGTGTTTCAATAAAATTTGTATCTATCTATCTATACTCCATAGCCAAATATATTTCCGTGAGTAGATGCAGATTAATGGTAAAAATCAAGTGACAAAAATCACTGGCAGTGATGATTATGATCTGTATACCTCAATTCCCGATTTGCCATAATAGGTTATTACTGAACTCTAGCCGAGTCATTAATAGGGAACACACTAATCACCGACAGACTTAAATCAAGACTGTCGGTTTTTTGTTATGTCGATGGATGGGCAAATAAAGTTTCCCCACAACTGGTTAATAACCTGACAAAAAGCTTGCCAAAGCCACTACCAAAAGTGGGGAGAGTATGATCAAATTAGAAATCTTATGGATTTTAATCTAGTAGACCGGAATTACATTCCTAGAAGCAACACCAATTGGCATTAAGACATCGCTTGAATGATGTAATCAAAGTAGGGTGCAGCTTCGGCAGCATCTTCTGCACTTAGTAAGTCCAGGGAGGCTGTTTTTAAGGAATTGATCGCTTCTACCATTCCTGGTACGGGGACACCTAAGGAATTGTACATTTCTCTGACACCGATTAAACCAATTTTTTCGATTGGATCTTTGTCACCAGCAAGTACACCATAAGTGATCAAGCGCAAATACCAGCCAAAGTCACGGATACATAGAGAACGCTGACGTTCACCGTAAGCATTGCCACCGGGTGCGATAAAATCAGGACGCTTTTGCCAAAGTTTTTTGGTGGCTTCCTGAACAATCTTTTTCTCGTTCTCCGCTAAAGTCGCAGCAATCCGCGTCCTTTGTACCCCTGTTTGCAAAAATTCCTTGATACTTTTGAGTTCGCCACTGCTGGGATAACGCAGTTGGTCATCGGCTTGGAGAATAACTTGGCTAATTACAGTCATGATTTATGGCAATTACGCGAAATATTTATTTGCTAGTTTAACGAGTCTGAGGTACACAAAGAAAGATATATGAGATGTGATGTATTGAATTGCAATGTTTGGTAGTGGAAAACCCCCCAAAAGGATACGCAGATGAGGTGAAACAAGATTGTTTAAAGGCATATGTTAATGGCATTGGATTATGCGCTGTAGCTCACGCTACTCGAACGAGCGATCGCGCCGTTGGATTATTGGTCAAGGAATTTAAGCTTGGGTTACGGAAGACCACAGCGCGGAAATATTTAAACCTCTGTGGGATTATTGTTTGCTGTTGGCAAGCTTAAATACTCAATTCGATTGTTACTTCACTATCTAAAGTATAGGTAAATACTTGTATTTAACTGATTTATCTCACATTTATGCACCGCCACTCAAAGTAGTGATTTACGCTTGAGCATAGATGCACATCCCAACCCACTTATGGACAAAATTCCTATCATCAGACTAGGTTCGGGAACACTGGTAGAAACAGCAGATGTAATAAAATTGACATCAATAAAGGTATCAGCATCAGCTTCCAATCCCTGGAAGTTAACACTAAAAGTATTAGATGTAAAGCTGATGTGAGAAGCCTCTAGCCCAACCATATTAGTATCTAATGTATATCCCGTTAAAATGCTGCTATCGTCGAAATCTAAACTAGAAAGCCTGAATCCATTAAATGAAGTAAATGAAAATCCAATTACAACGGAAAAATTAACGTTAAACCCATTCGATTCTGGGTTTAAAGTGAAAATATCAAAAGTCCCATCAGTTTGAGTAATCAGATCGGCAAGTCCAGGCTGAACCACCCTTGTTGTAGATTCAAAAACTGTGCTTAAGTCAGGAACTAAGTATTCATACTGAATTGTGTCACCAATCAATGAACTTGCTTTTGCTATTTCAGAGTGAATGCCAGTAGCTATTGTGACACCAGTAGATATCGCTATTGCCAGAAATTTATTAAATACAGCCATTTTTTTTACTCAATAGAAAGAAGATTTTTGCTGCAATTTTGATTATGTTTGTGTATGGATTATCTACACAGTGCGCGAAGTTCCAGCTTTTCTTCGCCATAAAAAGCCTAAGCCAAACAACAACAGACCAGCAATTGCAGTTGGTTCAGAGACAGCCGCCACTGGTGGTTCTCCTTCTCGCAGCGTTACACTAACAAACTCACCAATTTGCTGTTCAATTGGTAGTTCACATCCAATCACACCTTCAGGACAATCAAAAATAGTCACTAAATTTAAACTATTCGCAAAATTTCCTGGGGTAGGTACATTCGCAACAAAGATGCCTTGCACCTCTTGCCGAGAATCTGTAAATATTCTTGGAAGATTCAGATTGAACACAAATCCTCCAGACAATGAACTGGTAGCAGGAGGAGTTCCAGTAGGAATGTTTCCGACGGCAAAGCTGGATGGGAATGAAACAGAAGAAACCAAATCGCTTAGAGTATAAATCTTGGGAATAAAGGTGGTTGAGATAGAGCCATCTGCTTCCAAGAAAGAAAACGAAAAGTTTGCGAAGGGAAAAACTCTATCACCAGTCGCAGTAGTGATAAACGTATCAGTGTCGTAGCTGAAGAATCCATTATAAGTGTCTGAAAGTTCAGAGGGTATAGGAATAGTAGAAGGAAAAAGTTGGACAGTGAAGTCGTAGGTGACAGTTGCAGCTAGGACAGGTATTTCTAGGACGGTAGCACCGATAACAGTGCCAGCGAGCGCCCCTGTTAATTTCCCAAAATTCTGATTCATAATCCATCTCCTGATGAAATTTTTAATAGGCACAAAAATTTTCAGCTTTTAAAACGAAATTATTTTAAAAGTGTCCACTTTTTAGGTCTTTAACTAACAGGACTTACGCAAAATCATGAAAAAATGTAGACCGAAGGGCGTGCCGAAGGCTACCACAGAGGGCGCAGAGGACACGGAGAAATAAGAGTTTCAGAAAGTTCTTGCGTAAGTCCTAACTAAAAAAGAATCTGCTGGTTAGTCAAATAGGTCAATGTGAATCTTGTGTCCACAAGATTTCCCAAACTGTTGAAACATTGAACATTGACATTCGTGCCACCACTACCATCACTATTCCAAAAGTTCACCGTGCAGTATTCGCTAGCACTTCCATAGGCAGTTACCTGAGCAGTAGTACGGTTAGATGGCTTGAGATTGGGAAAGCGTACAGTATATTTGCCTAGTGAGTTACGAGTAATGGTGTTAGTGCCACCAGTATTATTCAATTGATAAGTGGGATCAGGAGTATAGAAACCTGCGGTGGGATTGTTAGCCCAGACGTAACCACCATAATCTGTGTTTTCGGAAACATCTATGCCTATAGCAACATCCGTCATGTAGCTCAAATTGTATCTTGTATCTACAAGGTTGCCACTGCTATTGAAGCAGTTCACATTGACTAACGTATTGCCACCAGAGGGAAACCAATTGACAGCTTTACAACGTTCTGAGCCAGAGCCATAAGCTGTTACCAACACTGTTCCACCCACAACATTCAAACTGGTCAAAGTAGCTTGGTAACGAATTATACCTGTATCAAAACGACTGGCTGTGTTGATCGTCCTCTTGGAATTCCACTGGTAAGTGTTACTGGGTGTGTAGGATGGTGTCGTAGGTTGGTTAGCCCAAAGGTATGCATCAGTCCATGTTGTACTCCTACGGGATTCTTTGTAGAAAAGGACAGTAAAGCGACCATTCACAGGAACGCCATTTGGGGTAAAGCAGTTGACCCTGACCTGCTGGGTAGTTCCAGATGAACCCCAGGAAACCACCTTGCAGTGGTGGTTGCCGCCGTAGCTAGATACATGCACAGTGCCACCTGCGGTTCCCAAATTAGGAAAATTTACTCTGTACTCACCAACTCCCAGACGAGTAGCTTGGTTAGTCGCATTGGTGGAATTATATTGATAGTTTAAATCTGGTGTATATGGTGTATTTAATGGTGTATTAGGCTGGTTTGCTAATACCCATGCTTTAGCCCGTACTACCTGAGCTTGTGCTGGAATTGAAGTCAGACAGACGTTAAATAGAATACCGGATATACCTGCTAACAAAAGTTGAGAAGCGCGGTAACTTTTTTGAGTGGTCTTCATAATTATTTTTTACAAAAAATATTGTTTGACGAAATCAATTAGGACTTACGCATTGACAGAAAAGAATGCGTTGACAAACAGGTATCGTCTCCTAAAAAGCACATTTGTCCCGTGGTAGTATCTATTTAATAGACTTTGGTACGAAAACAAAAATAGATGGGATCAAAATGTTTTTATAGAGAGAATTAGTATTAGATATTTAAGTAACTCCCATAGTGGGAAATACTTAACCTATATGTAGGAAACCTGAATTTAATCCTGTTTTTTTAGTAAGTACGGTATTTAAGATGCCAAACTTTTTGTAGAGATACAATACGTAGATCGCCGTAGTTAATTGTGAAGCAGCACCTATTCACTCGTAGGAAAATATGGAAACCCTGATAAATGCTGATTGGCAACGGATGCTTGAGTTTTTGCGATCGCTTTACATGCCTTGCAGCCTTGATAAATTTCCTACACAAATACTGACGGCTTTACCCAAGTTAGTAGGTGCAGAAATATTGGGAATAACCAGTTTCAGTATTCGGAATACAACCTTGCCACGCATATATACTTTTCCCCATCCTGAAATAGGTATGGCCGCGGAATCATTCACAGCGCAACGTCAAAATTTTTTAGCTCATCCAGTTGCACGCCATTATGTCCAAACCCTAGATGGGCAGGCGCTGGCAATTTCAGACTTTTTCAGTGAATCAGAATTTCATCGCCAAGACTTGTTGTATGCAGGTTTTTTCCAACACTTCGGGTTAGAAGACCAGATGATGATTCGTTTTGATTTGCCCTCCATAGCGAATGCTGATCGGTTTCACCAAGGACAAGACCAGTTAACCTTATCAATCAGCCGCGATCGCCGCAATTTCACAGAACGCGATCGCCTGATTCTCAATCTGATTCGTCCTCATCTGCAACAGGCATATGAAAATCTGGTTGCTTTTAACCATTGTCAGGATCAACTTGTCGAACAGCGTCAAGCAACCGAGCAAGCAGCAATAATTTCACTATCTATTGATGGTAAGGTGAAATGGATGACTCAACCAGCAGAGAAAATACTACATAAATATTTTCAACCATCCAAGTCCAAAATTTTTTTGCCTGACCTTTTACAACGATGGGTAAAAAGTCAAGTATTCGAGTTAGTCCAATCAAAGGATATTTGTACTTTTCCTAGCTCGCTGCGCTTAGAGTTAGATGGGCGACATTTGACAATTCGTTTGAATTACAATGCACAACTGGGGCAGGTTTACTTGTTGTTAGAAGAAACTCAACCAAACCAGTTCTCAATTGAAGCACTGCAAATGTTGGGGTTAACTAAACGGGAAGCAGAAGTATTGTTTTGGGTGGCGAAGGATCAAAGTACAAACGAGGTAGCAAAGCAGTTGGGAATGAGCGATCGCACTGTCAAGAAACATTTAGAACACATTTATGAGAAGTTTGGTGTTACCAGTCGCCTGGCTGCCGTGATGTACGTATTAAAGCACTTAAATATTATTGCTTAATATATTTTATACTTAAAATCTTTATTGACGACAATAATTGCCATAATGGTATTGAGCCGAGATGCGCGACGTGAAAGTTGTGCGTAAAAGCAGTAGCCTATTTTATAGAGGAGCCATATCCTCCTGGGGTTCCTCGGAAATGACTAATGACTAAACAACAGGGTGATTTAATTGAACTGACGATCGCCGACCTGAGTGATACGGGTGATGGTGTGGGGCGTTTTGAGGAACTGGTGGTGTTTGTCCCGGATACTGTCCCAGGCGATCGCGCGATGGTGCGTTTGGTACATGTTAAACCTAAATATGCTCACGGCAAACTCCAGCAGCTGTTGCAACCATCTCCTCACCGGGTGCGACCGAGTTGTATTGTGGCTGATAAGTGTGGTGGTTGTCAGTGGCAACATGTTAATTATGAATTTCAGTTGGCTGCTAAACGTAATCAAGTTATCCAAGCTTTACAACGTATTGGCGGTTTTGTTGATCCACCAGTAGATGCGGTGCTGACGGCGGCTTCGTCTTTGGGCTATCGCAACAAGGCTACCTATCCTCTGGGAGTTTCCGCTACAGGTCAAGTACAAGCTGGTTATTACCAAAAAGGTAGTCACCAATTAGTTAATTTGAATCAATGTCCAGTCCAAGATGTGCGATTAAATCCTTTATTGGCTGAAGTTAAACAAGACATTCAACAGCTAGGTTGGTCAATTTACGATGAAAAACGCCATCAAGGACAGATTAGACATTTAAGTTTACGCATTGGTAGACGCACTGGCGAAATGCTGTTGACTTTAGTCGTTAAGGACTGGAATTTGCCGGAAATTAATGATCAAGCCCAGGAATGGTTAAAACGCTATCCTCAGGTGGTGGGAGTTTCATTAAATCGTAATAGCGATCGCACTAATGCTATTTTTGGATCTCAAACTCGTTGCATTGCTGGTGTTCCTTATCTGCGAGAACAATTCGCCGACTTAGAATTTCAAGTCGGTCCAGATACATTTTTTCAAGTTTATACAGAAACCGCAGAAGCATTATTACAAGTAATTCAGTCAGAACTCAATCTTCAAGGACATGAGTTGCTAGTTGATGCTTATTGTGGTATTGGGACTTTAACTTTACCTTTAGCGAAACAAGTACGCCAAGCTACAGGCTTAGAAGTCCAACCAGAAGCTGTAAAGCAGGCAATTGTCAATGCCCAGCACAATGAAATTCATAATGTGACATTTCAAGTAGGCGCAGTAGAGAATTTGCTGCCAAAAATGGGAACAATACCAGATGTGATGTTACTTGATCCGCCACGGAAAGGATGCGATCGCGCCGTTATCGATTCTTTATTGCAATCGCAACCTAATCGCATTGTTTACGTCAGTTGTAAAGTAGCCACTCTCGCTCGTGACCTGAAATTGTTGTGCCAAGATGGGCTATACACTATTACACGGATACAACCCGCTGACTTTTTTCCCCAAACAGCCCATGTGGAAGCTGCCGCCTTTCTTGTGCTATCACATTTGCATAGGGGTACTAAATCCTAGATAAAAACTCAAATTGCAAATTCGTAGTCTAGTGCATACTAAAAATGCTAAAATCGAATTAACCTAAAAATAAAAACGATTTTGTTACAAAGATTAAAAGTTGCATCAACTCTCAAAAACATGAAATAAGATTGTTTCAAGTACGAATCGGCAACAAAAAGGGTATCCCAATACTCTTCTAAAAAATGCCCAGCACTTTTAGTTGCTAACTGCATTAACATTCCTTCCCAGCCGTTTTATGTATCAGCAATCTAACCTCATAAACAGAGTCAATGCTCCATAGCATTTTCAAAATTTAGTATCTAAAGACGCAAGTTTGAAGGCAGCATGACCACCTCAACTTTTATCAGGGTGCCTGTAAAAGCAAACTGATGTCTAGCTAACTGAAAGCTACGGGGTTTCTCTTGTGATTACCATTTCCCTTCGTCCAGTTGGACGCTATTGGGGCACAATTAGTTTTGCCTCAACTCTTTACCTTTGTCCAATCTTAGATTTATTATTGGCAGAAATTCCTGCAAAATTGCAAGCAGAACTGCGTTTAGGACTCCAAGAAGCCTTAGTAAATGCAGCCAAACATGGCAATAATCTTGATCCCAGTAAAACAGTTGTAGTCCGTTTTTCCTTAATAGATAATAAATATTGGTGGGTCATATCAGATCAAGGACAAGGTTTTGCACCTGTACCTACTACACCTGCTAGTGAAGAAGACCCAATAGATTATTTACCACCCGACGAATCAGAAAGCGGGCGTGGTTTATGTCTTCTGCATCAAATTTTCGATCAAGTAGAGTGGAACCACAAAGGCACAGAATTGAGGCTTTGTAAACAAATGGAAAATCGCCCCCGGTTGTCTTTACGACGTTAGGGGCTAGGGGAAAGAGGCAGGGGGGCAGGGAGCAGGGGGGCAGGGAGCAGGGGAGAAATTTCTTCGTTACTCCCTACTCCCCACTCCCGTACCCTTCGGGAAGCTACGCTCACGGCGAAGCCTACTCCCCATTCCCCACTCCCTTATTCCCATGACTCGGACAGGGAGGTGCAGAAATGGAGCGATCTAACCAACCAACGGCTTGTTCTAATCTGACTATGGCTTCTTGGGGCTGATTTTTGACAAGATATAACAGAGCTGCGGCTGCTTGTTCACTAGCGCGAGAATTGCGGTTAGACTTGAGGCGATGCCAATCGTTAGGGGAAATACTTAGCTTTTCCATGAGGGCTTGGGCTAGTTCTAGAGTGCTAAATTCATTCAATTGACTGGTTTGAAGCGACTGGGTAGGTTGAGACATAACTATTGGCAAAGTTGCATTTATATCTACTTTACTACTTGTCAATGAAGCCGCCTAAACAATCATCTCAGCCTTCACCAGAGGAAAATCAGGAACCAGATTTTGAGCAAGAACTAGAGGATTTAGAGCGATCGCTTGTCTTGTTAAGAGAACGGTACCATCAAATACAAGGCGATCGCCAGCAACAGGCACAATGGCAACAGCGTCGCCAGGAATTAAACCAAAATAAACATCAGACTCCGGAAATCAAAGCTGAGTTACAGCACATCAAACAGCAGTTAGAAGCCCTAGAAATAAACTTAGAAAGCCAGTTATTTTCTTGGCGGAGTCTGAAGAAACCTTTTTGGCAAATAGTCCGCTTTGGCGGCATGGGAGTTATTATAGGCTGGATATTAAAGTCCTGTGTTGGTTAATTCCTCAGTTGAGTTTTACATTAACTTAAATGTTAATATTCTTTAATATGTGTACTCTCTAAGTTGACGAAATACAATTTATATACTATGGAAAATAGAAGAATTGCCGAAATTTTACGGAGTAGTCAACCTGATGAGTCCCTGGTGATTCAAGGTTGGGTAAGAACAAAACGTGAGTTAAAAGGATTTGCGTTTATAGAAGTCAATGACGGTTCATCGTTAGCGAATTTACAAGTCGTCATGAATCAGGATTTGCCAGACTACGAAGTTACTATTAAAAAACTTAATACAGGTGCGGCTGTGGAAGTGCATGGGGTATTGGTAGCTTCCCAAGGTAAAGGACAACGTGTTGAATTAACAGCCCAAACTGTGAAAGTCTACGGAGAGGCTGATCCCGAAACGTATCCCCTGCAAAAGAAACGCCATTCTTTTGAATTTTTACGCACAATTGGACACTTGCGATCGCGGACTAATTCCTTTGGTGCAGTTTTCCGCGTCAGAAATGCCTGTTCTGCGGCTATTCACCAATTTTTCCAAGAAAGAGGCTTTTTATGGGTACACACACCTGTAATTACCGCTAACGACTGCGAAGGCGCAGGTGAATTATTCAGCGTTACCAGCTTAGATTTGAAAAATATTCCCCGCACAGATAGTCAAGCAATAGATTACACCCAAGACTTTTTTGCTAAACCCACATATTTAACAGTTAGCGGACAGTTAGAAGCCGAAGTCATGGCCATGGCTTTTTCTAATGTCTACACCTTCGGCCCCACATTCCGTGCTGAAAACTCCAACACCTCCCGCCACCTAGCTGAATTTTGGATGGTTGAACCAGAAATGGCCTTTTGTGACCTAGATGGCAATATGGATTTAGCTGAAGCATTTCTCAAATACGTTTTTCAATATGTGTTAGAAAAATGCCCAGAAGACATGGAGTTTTTCAACCAACGCATTGATAATACCGTCTTAGCAACAGCCGACAATATTATTAACAATCAATTTGAACGTTTAACTTATACAGAAGCAGTCAAGTTATTAGAAAAAGCCGATGTCAAATTTGAATATCCGATAAGTTGGGGCTTAGATTTACAATCAGAACACGAACGCTATCTAGCTGAACAACTATTTAAAAAACCCGTAATTGTCACAGATTATCCAGCGCAAATTAAAGCCTTTTATATGCGCTTGAGTGATGATGAAAAAACCGTCCGCGCAATGGATATTCTTACCCCGAAAATTGGCGAAATTATTGGTGGTTCTCAACGGGAAGAACGCCTAGAAGTTCTCGAACGCCGCATTTTAGCCCAAGGGATGCAACCAGAAGATCTGTGGTGGTATCTTGATTTACGTCGTTATGGAACCGTTCCCCATGCTGGATTTGGTTTAGGTTTTGAAAGACTTGTACAATTTATGACAGGTATGGGCAATATTCGCGATGTCATCCCCTTTCCTCGAACACCACAAAGTGCAGAATTTTAGTAGTTAGAATCAAAGCTAGATTGGGAGTGCTTATGCTGACTTGGTTATCAGGGAAAGTTGAGCAGGTGCAACAAATTCTTACTGCTCAAGGTATTCAACTGGGATTTAAGTTTAATCCTCCTGCGACTCAGGGTGATATCTATCGCTGTGAAGAAGAGCTTGGACTTATCCTACCAAATAGCTATAAAGAGTTCTTAAAATTGAGCAATGGAGCGCACCTTTTTTGCCGCAGTCAGCCACTTTACAACATAACGTTGCCTTGGTTAGCGGATAGCGGACTGCTGATTCAAAGCACTGGCAGTATTGTTCCCTTCAATGAAGAGACGGACAAAATCTATATTGAAGAGGGCGAAGAAAAGAAATATATCGGGTTTTGTTATCTAGGTCAGTTTTTAAGCGGAGATTTTTGCAGTTTTGATGTAACAACTTATGTCGATTCAGAGTACAGAGTACTTGATAGCCAACATGATTATTCGTTTGAAGAGTGGCAAGAACACGTTATTGCCGACTCTTTTGAGGACTGGCTCATCAAGGTCTTTGATCAAGTGATTCACAATAATGGTCGTCCAGAATACTGGATTCCATCTTCGCTTACCGATTGATGTCTAACCCCTGATCAATCAAATCCATCCAGCGAGATTCAGGGATATTTGAAAAATCAAGGTATGTTGCCATTTGGGTCAGAGTGTTAATTTCAATCAAACATGCGTCAAAGTTGATGGGCTTACCGTTAAAGTGATCTAGCCCACATTCCGCACCCTCAACTGTCACACCCCAAAGAAACCAATATATTTAGTACATAAAAACTAATTACTGGGAGAAATGACTAGAATTTATTAGGGCTAAATAAGAATACTTACTATTAAGGATTTTAAACGGCTTAAGGTATGATGTCACAGCCTTTATATACAGCGCTTTGCAAGTAAATGAGGTACAGACTTATCTATTGTAAATCTTGTAGGGTGGGCATCTTGCCCGCCATTGTGTACCTCACCGCTATGAAATCTGCTGTATGTTCCCAAAATTCTTTGAATTAATCGCTTGTGAACACTTAATTGGTGCAGGAGTAAAACCAGAATATCTCAATGATGATAACCTGGGGAGAGTATTAGATAAATTATTTATAAAAGGACTAGATACAGTATTTTTAGCAATCAGTTTAAATGCGGTAGAAATCTATCAAATATCACTTTTATCATCACACTTGGATTCAACATCGTTCAATTTCTGAATACAACCCTTTCAGTGCTAGTTCTCGCATCTGTATTGGCGGGCCTTTTGCCATAATGGAAATAAAAATTGTCTTAGTCATGCTGTTGATGCAATACCGCTTGCAATACCTGCCACAGCAAAATATTGACCGTTAGGGAATAATCGTGATAGTTCCCAAATATGGAATGCCTATGCTAGTTCATCATCAAGACCGCCAATTTGCCCAAGGCTTAGGGAGCATTCAGGGCAACATCCGCGAAATGGTAGAGTTACCTGAATGATGATGGTAGATGGCACCCTGAGAAATTGAGGTAGTTAAGGCTGGTAATATACCCTGTCCTTGTATCGCCTAATTTTTGATGGGATGTAGTTATGTTTGGCACTGGAACTGTGAAAAAATTGTTCTCAATCCAAACCACCTGAACGTACCGAGATGAACTGTCGGGAGAGAATGTTGATCAATCTACTCCCAAAGTAGAAGACTTGTGATGCGGCTATCAGCTATCAGCAATCAGTTAAACATTTTAAAGCTGACGACTGAAGGCTGATAGCTATTTAAGCCATTTGATTTTCAATCGCCCACCGTGCTAGTTCAGTGCGGTTGTGGAGATTGGTTTTGCCCAACATGTTGGACACATGGCTTTCAACTGTACGTTGGCTGACATTTAATTCTTCAGCAATTTCCCGGTTAGCTAAACCCCTAGCAACAAACTGTACTACTTTCAGTTCGGTTGGGGTTAACTGCACATCGAAGGGAACCTGAATACGAGAACCGTTTTCTCCTCCTTTGGCTTGATGTTCTTTCCAACGGATAGTTTGCTTCAGCGAAGATTCTACTTGTGCTACGAGTTCTTCTGGTTCAAAGGGCTTGACCATATATACATCAGCCCCTTTATTCAGACCTTTAACTCGGTCTGCACTTTGTCCTTTCGCTGATAGGAAGAGAACGGGAATCCAGCCGGTACGTTCGTTTTGTCGCACTTGCTCGACAAAAGTGTATCCGTCCATTTCCGGCATCATTACGTCACAGATGATCATGTCTGGAACATCTTGTTCAAGAATTTCCAGAGCTTCTCTTCCGTTTTCGGCAGTGTTGACTTCATAGCCTCTGAATTCCAGGTAATCCTTCACCAGCAAGATGAGGTTAGGGTCATCATCAATCAGTAGAAGTCTTTTGTGATCTTTCATGCTGGGCTCTTTCATAGCAGTGGCACTTGTCGCGCTTCGGTCCATCAAGGTCTTGAGTGGTTATCCTCTATGGTGGATTGTTGAGATGTTGTCCTGTTCCCACTTAACTTGCCTCTGCTTTCTGGCTATCTCAAAAGTGGTGATCACTTTATGTTGAGACTACCAGCTCATTGGCAAATTTCCGGTAAGGATACGTAGAGCAGTAGTATTTATAATGCGTTATTATATATCGCTTTGAAAGTGGCGGGTGAAAAAACACTGATTAAATAATAATCCTTCCAATTCACAAGTTACGTATTGGCTTGAGATGACCCTAACTTCCAAAGAACCCGCACTTTCATCGACTTACTGCTTTACTATATCCTGCGGATGTTAAGCCTCTATCAAATGTTCACAAGCAAGTAGGGAGGTTTCCGGCAAAAGATGGGTTAAAAATACATATTCTTTCACCACCATTCTGCCTATTAAGTGTTCTGGGATGTTCCGCTCAATAACTTATAAGTTGGCTTGGCAATACCAGGCACCGTCTGGGTAGACAACCATTATCGGTCTAGAACCACAAACTCGCAAGCAATTGGCTTTAGTCCTGACAATGGAACCGGGAAAACTGTAAAAAGCGTAATTTCAAGTTTTAGCTGCTTGAATTTGCCGCTTTTCCAATTACTCGCTAGTTTCCAGACTAACTTGTTTTGAACAGCAGTTAACTGCTGTCTGGTCAGCACAGGAAAAAATGTGTCGCTTGTGTGGCTGAATTTTTGCCAGTCCTGACGTTTCTACACAATTACTTAAGGCTTTGTTGTTTAGAGGCTGAGTGGTTTTAGGGATTTGACGGCTGCACTGGATCACTGTAATGTTACTCATCGAGCGGCACCCTCATTACAGTTCTATAACAAATTCCCCGCTTTGCAAATAAATTTATCTATATAAAAATATTTGTCACTTCCCGAACAAATCCGGAAACATAGACATAAACAAGTATTTGTACCTAAGTAATCCTGCGATTTTCTAGTTCGGAAACCCGTACTTAAGCCATTGTTGCCATGACATGCTGCTGTTCGGTAAATTAGCACTCAGGAGTTGAGAGTGCTAACTCTGGAGAAAATAAATATTTATGGCAGCCGTAACTTTAAGCGTTTCTACAGTTAAACCCCTAGGCGATCGCGTTTTCGTAAAAGTGAGCGCCCCGGAAGAAAAGACCGCAGGTGGTCTGTATTTACCCGACAATGCCCAGGAAAAACCCCAAGTAGGTGAAGTTGTCGCCCTTGGCCCTGGCAAGCGTAACGATGATGGTAGCCGCCAAGAATTAGACCTTAAGGTCGGAGACAAAGTGCTGTACTCCAAGTACGCTGGCACTGACGTCAAGCTTGGCACCGAAGAATACGTACTGCTGTCTGAAAAAGACATCTTAGCAGTCGTCAGCTAATAGGGAATGGGGAGTAGGGAGTAGGTGAGCCAGGCCCGTCTTGTTGTCCCAACAAAGAGCAGTCAGCGCGGTCATGGGGATTTTCCCCAAGAGCGACTGGCGTTGGACTGGCGTTCGCGTCAGCGTGCCGGAGGCATCATCCGAAGGGAATTGGGAAATAAAAATACCCAATACCCAATGCCCAATGCCCAATACCCAATTCACGAAAAAATTGACTTAACTCCCTGATTTTAAAGACCTATGGCAAAGCGCATTATCTACAACGAAAACGCTCGTCGCGCCCTGGAGCGAGGCATTGACATCTTGGCTGAGGCTGTAGCTGTTACCCTTGGCCCTAAAGGTCGTAACGTGGTTCTGGAAAAGAAATTTGGCGCACCACAAATCGTCAATGACGGTGTAACCATCGCCAAAGAAATCGAATTAGAAGACCACATTGAAAACACAGGTGTGGCTTTAATTCGTCAAGCTGCTTCAAAGACCAATGACGCTGCGGGCGATGGTACTACCACTGCTACCGTTTTGGCTCACGCTATGGTCAAAGAAGGCTTGCGGAACGTTGCTGCTGGCGCTAATGCGATTTCGCTGAAGCGCGGTATTGATAAAGCCGCCACCTTCCTCGTAGGAAAGATTGCTGAACACGCTCGTCCCGTAGAAGATTCCAAAGCGATCGCCCAAGTTGGCTCTATTTCAGCTGGTAACGACGAAGAAGTCGGTCAGATGATTGCCCAAGCAATGGATAAGGTGGGCAAAGAAGGCGTAATTTCCCTGGAAGAAGGGAAATCTATGACCACTGAATTGGAAATCACCGAAGGGATGCGCTTTGAAAAAGGCTATATCTCTCCTTATTTCGCTACCGATGCTGAACGCATGGAAGCGATTTTCGATGAGCCTTTCTTGCTGCTAACCGATAAAAAAATTGCTTTGGTACAAGACCTGGTACCAGTTCTAGAGCAAGTAGCTCGTGCTGGTCGTCCTTTGGTGATTATCGCCGAAGATATTGAGAAAGAAGCTTTAGCAACCTTGGTGGTTAACCGCCTGCGGGGTGTGCTGAACGTTGCTGCTGTTAAGGCTCCCGGCTTTGGCGATCGCCGCAAAGCGATGCTAGAAGATATCGCCGTTCTCACTGGTGGTCAATTAATCACCGAAGACGCTGGTTTGAAGCTAGAAAATACCAAGCTGGAAAGCTTAGGTAAAGCTCGCCGGATCACCATTACCAAAGACAACACCACAATTGTTGCTGAAGGTAACGAAGCTCCTGTAAAGGCTCGTTGCGAACAAATCCGTCGTCAGATGGATGAAACCGAATCTTCTTACGATAAAGAGAAGTTGCAAGAACGCCTTGCTAAACTCTCTGGCGGTGTAGCTGTGGTGAAAGTGGGTGCAGCCACTGAAACCGAAATGAAAGATAAAAAGCTGCGCCTAGAAGATGCTATCAACGCCACCAAGGCTGCTGTGGAAGAAGGTATTGTTCCCGGCGGTGGTACAACTCTCGCTCACCTTGCTCCTGAGTTAGAAACTTGGGCCAAAGCTAATCTCAAAGATGAAGAGTTGATTGGTGCTTTGATTGTCGTTCGGGCTTTACCTGCGCCTCTGAAGCGGATCGCTGAAAACGCTGGTCAGAATGGTGCTGTAATCGCCGAACGTGTAAAAGAGAAAGATTTCAACATTGGCTACAACGCTGCAACCAACGAATTTGTCGATTTATTGGCTGCTGGTATTGTTGATCCTGCCAAAGTAACTCGTTCTGCACTGCAAAATGCTGCTTCCATCGCTGGGATGGTGTTGACAACCGAATGTATCATTGTTGACAAGCCAGAACCCAAAGATGCTGCTCCTGCTGCTGGCGGCATGGGTGGCGGTGACTTCGATTACTAATATTCTGTAGTCAATCAAATAAATTCAAAACAGCTGTTTCTATATTAAGAAGCAGCTGTTTTTTTAGTTGTAAATAAATAATAAAAACCAGATATTTAAACTGTTTTAGCCTTGCAATAACCTCTTAGTCCTAATTCTACATATATCCCAACTATAATTGCTAGCTCTTCAGATAAAGGAGTAGGCAGATGGGATTTTGTTAAATAGTTTGCTATGAGTCCTAAAGTTGGAGCTAAAGCCATTTTCATAAATTCACTATTACAGATTATTTCTTGGCATTGCTCATCTACTAGCTTTAAAACTAAATTTGAGTTTTGTCCACAACGTTCTGCTAATGTTGTAATTGCTATTTCTAAGTTTCCTCCACAAGATTCAATAACGTTAAGAACATCCGATACTCCAGGATAGTTTGAAAATTCTAAACGAAATTTTTGAATTTCTGCAACTGCTACTGTAGACATAATTTAATTGTTTGAAAAACTTAACAATAAATCTAACAGGAAAATTTTACTCTCATGAACAGTATTTTCACGGGATAATTGTTATTAAAAAATAATTGTGCTTACGTAACAATCCTGTATTAATACAATTAAAAACAATGAGTTACGACAACGCTTGTAAATATTTAGCTGAACAATATCCTGCTGATTTTGTACGTTGGCTATTGGGAGTAGAACCAACACAAATTGAAGTTTTGAAAACAGAATTAACTCTAGAACCTATTCGTGCAGATTCGGTAACATTTTTGCAAGCTAATAACCAAATATTGCATATTGAATTTCAGACTTTAACTAAATCAAAAACGCCTCTTAATTTCCGAATGCTTGATTATTCTGTGAGATTAAAGCGTCAATATCGATGTCCTGTACATCAAGTAATTATCTTTTTAAAGGAAACTGACAACGAAATAGCTTTTACGGATGAGTATCGAGACAATACAACTATTCATAAATTTGAAGTAGTGCGTTTATGGGAGCAAGATTCAACAGTCTTTTTAGACAATCCTGCATTGATACCGTTAGCAACCTTAACGAGAACTGATTCACCACAAACTTTATTATCCCAAGTAGCTCAAAAAATCGCTACAATTCCAGATAGGCAACAGCAACAAAATATTGCAGGTTGTGTAGAGATTCTCGCAGGTTTACGGTTTGAGAAAAACTTAGTTCGACAATTTTTACGGGAGGATATCATGAAAGAGTCAGTCATTTATCAAGATATTGTACAAAAAGAAGCGTTAAAAATAGTTAATCGCCAGATTAAAAAACGTTTTGGTGAAGTTAATGATTCATTAATGACACAGATAAGAGATTTATCGGCTGATGAATTAGAAGATTTAGGAGAAGCATTATTTGATTTTTCTGAAATAGCTGATTTAGCAGCTTGGTTAGAAAAAAATAGTTGTGATATGAGAGGCGTTAGATACAACGTCTCTACAGATTAATTCTGAAATAGCTGATTTAGTTATATATTAAAAACAGTAAAATGAAAATTAATTAAACTGTGAAATATGAGCAAAATTCACTCTGATAAAACACCTCTACACACTTTAAATCCACTGAATCGATTTTCTGATAGAGCCGAAGATTATGTAAAACATCGTCCTAGTTATCCCGATGCAGCTATTGATATTATCCTAGAAGGCTTATCTTCTACCTCACAACTCAAAGCCGCAGATATTGATGCTGGTACAGGAATTTCTTCACGATTATTGGCTGAATGTGGAGTTAATGTTATTGCCATTGAACCAAATATAGCTATGAGAGAAGCTGCTGCAAGTCATCCTTTGGTAGAGTGGCGGGATGAAACAGCAGAAGCAACAAAATTACCTGATAAATTTGTTGATTTAGTTACCTGTTTTCAAGCTTTTCACTGGTTTAACCCAGAACCTAGTTTATGGGAGTTTCACCGCATTTTAAAACCATCAGGACGGTTAGCTGTGGTGTGGAATAATCGTGATAAAGATGATGAGTTGACGGCGGAGTATAGTCGCATAGTACGTGCAGCGTCTAACAATCATCCAGCAGAATCACGGATGCAATCAGTAGAACCACTATTAGTAACTTCTCATTTTATTAATATTCATGAATATACTTTTATTTATCGCCACGAGTTAGATTTAGCTGGACTGATTGGTAGGGCGATGAGTTCTTCTTATGTACCGCATGAAGGTGCAGCATACAATCAAGTTATCACCGACTTACAAGATTTATATCAGCAGTTGCGTAATCAGCAAGGCTTTGTTTATATGGTATATCGCACCAGTGTTTATCTTGGTGACGCAATTAATTAAAACTTTATCTATCTAGTCAAATACCGCATCAGTATATCTGCACTGGTGTGCAGCGTTTAGTCAATGCTAGCTTGGCAGCAATAACCATTTGAGGCGGGTAGTAAATGGCTGTTGGGAACGAAGCACAGGGTAGCAAATTCATCACCACAGAACCGCTAAAATCTAGTGATGAGATTGAGCAAAAACTATGGGATGTTGTTCGTAGCACTTTTGCGGAGAGGAACTGTATCGGCTACTGGCGCTATCCGATTTTCTCGCAGGTGGGCGAAATTCGTAAAGAACCGGACATCTTGATTGTTGATCGAGAATTGGGTTTAGTTGTCATCGAAATTCAAACTGTTACCATTGATCAAATTGTTGCTGTCGATGGTGGAAAGTGGCAATTACAAAACTCTGAAACTACAGAATTTAACTTCCCTCAGCAAGCAGAAAATCAGCTAAGAGCATTAATAGCATATAGCGATCGCGAGCCTGCAATTTGGCGTAAAGTCAATGGTAGAGCAATAGTTGCATTACCTCTGATTACCCAAGAACAATGGCAGCAAAAAGGTTTTGAGCAATCATCCAGTCCATCAATGATTTTTCAAGACCAGTTAGATAAAGCTCACTTGGTAGAACGCATTCAACAATCTGCGGTTGTAGTTCCCGGAGAAAATTTAGAAGATAAAGACTGGGAATTGCTACTTTCTGTGATTGGTGGAACACCTGTACTCCGCAAAAATCCGCGCCACAGAGTTTCCACCACCGGCAAAACCCGTTCTAGTGTCATCGATAGTTTGCGAAATAAATTATACGAAATCGATTTACAGCAAGAACATATTGGTAAACAAATTCCCCCTGGTTTCCAGCGTATTCGCGGGATTGCTGGTTCAGGTAAAACTGTGCTGCTGTGTCAAAAAGCCGCACATATGCATCTCAAGCATCCCGATTGGGATATTGCCTTGGTCTTTTTCACGCGATCGCTCTACGATTTAATGATTGGGTTATTAGATCAGTGGATGCGCCGTTTTAGTTGTGGTGAGTTGCAATACGACCCTACAACTAACTTGAAGTTGCGCGTACTTCATGCTTGGGGAGCCAAGGAACAACCCGGTTTTTACAGTACAATTTGCGAGTACCACGGCAAAAAATCTAAAACGCCACAAAATACAAGGGAAAAACAGCCAAATCGCAGCTTAATAGACTTAAGTAAACGGCTACAAGAAGAAATTAAGATTGAACCGATGTTTGATGCCATCTTGATTGATGAAGGTCAAGATTTGGTAGCCGAAGATGATTTAAAATATGAAGATAAACAAGCCATATATTGGTTAGCTTATCAAGCCTTGCGACCAGTGGATCATGAACATCCAGAGCAACGGCGTTTGATTTGGGCTTATGATGAATCTCAAAGTTTAGATAACCTGAAAATTCCCACAGTATCAGAGTTATTTGGTGCTGAAGCAAATCTTCGTAAAGCTGTCAGTGGTACCTATAAAGGCGGCATTAAAAAATCTGAAATTATGCGCCACTGCTATCGTACACCAGGGCCAATTCTCACGGCTGCCCATGCAATTGGTATGGGTTTACTACGTCCTGAAGGAATGCTAACAGGTTTAACTAACAAAGATGATTGGCAGAAAATTGGTTACGAAGTCGAGGGCGATTTCCGGCGTATTGGTCAGCCATTAACTATCCATCGACCCCCAAAATATTCACCAAATCCCATTCCAGAAATGTGGGGAGAACCTGTATTAGAGTTTGATACTTATAGTTCTCGTCCAGAAGAAATGATGGCTCTGGCTGAGAACATTATGCATAATATTGTCCACGATGGACTTAATCCCAGTCGTGATATTTTAGTTATCATTTTAGGCCCCACTTACGAAGCGATGGAATTAGAAACCTATGTGGCTGGTTTCTTAAGGGCACAGGATATTGATGTTTATATCCCTACGGCGATGAAGTTAAATGATTTAACCCCCCAATGGCCTAAACATGACCCAGATAAATTTTGGCATGAGGGAGGAGTCACAGTATCTCGCGTCAATCGTGCCAAAGGACAAGAGGCTGATATGGTTTATGTGGTTGGTTGCGATTATGTGGCTCGTCATGAAAATAATGTAAATTGCCGCAATCAGTTGTTTGTGGCTTTAACGAGAGCGCGGGGTTGGGCTAATCTGAGTGGTGTGGGCAGTTATCCTCTGTATGATGAGATGCGGCGGGTGATAGCTAGTGGTGATAGTTTCACGTTTACCTACAAACGCCCACCGCAGCGCGATATTGCGGATTGTGAATGAGTAATTATCTCAATTTTGCCAGAATACCCAAGACTGGCGCAAAAATCCTTTTAATCAGCCGTTTTATTACTAGCTCGATGAGCGCGCGCTTCGGCCGAAGCCATAACTTCATCAAAATTCTCTAGTAATTCACCAGGAAAGTTTTCCAAAATCCTAGTAGAAATAGCAACCCGACCCTTACCTTCATCCAAGTCAATAATTACAGCTTTAATTATTTGACCGACTTGAAAGACTTTTTCTAGAGATTCAATGAATTTTTGGCTAACTTGCTTAATGTGTAGTAAGGCGCTGAGACCATCTAAATCTACAAATACTCCAAAGGGTTTGATACCAGTCACTTTACCTTCTACTAATTGACCTAGTTCTAACAAGCTGAAGCTGCTAGAACGAGTCGCCAAGCGCTGGGAAAGAATGAGTTTATTGGTGTTGCGGTTAATTTCTAAAAAACCTACAGTGAGGGTATGACCTTTGAGTGCTTCTAAGTTATCACGCTCTGCTAAGTGCGATCGCGGAATAAATCCCCTTAAACCCAGTAAATCAACAGTGACACCACCTTTATTTACACCCATAACTCTGACTTGTACCGTTTGGCCGCCTTCTTGCATTTGCGCCAATTTTTCCCAAATTTGCTGAATTTCTAACTGTTTGCGAGAAAGGGTAACTTGACCTTCTGCATCTTGATCGCGGATAATCAAAAACTTCAATTCTTCTTGCAACGGCAACACTTCCGCTAAATCGATAACTGCTCTCAAAGAAGCCTCTTCGCGGGGGAGAAAAGCGGATGATTTGCCACCAATATCAACGTAAGCTCCATCATGGTCAAGTTGAAACACTTTGCCATGTACGACTTGTCCCTTCTGAAACTGGTAGTCGTGGGTTTCTAGTGCTTTGGCAAAATCGTCCATTGTAAAAGACGAATTGGCTGGTTGAGAAAGTTTCGATTCGGAGTTCATGACGGTTGAAGATAAATAGTTATTTGATTGGATGCCACTGGAGTTTTACTAAACGCCTAACAAAGTCCGATCTATTGGGAGTTTTAGTTGAATATGCTTGTTAATTATGGCATGAGGATTTGGCAGGTAGAGAAGACCAAAATAGCTGGCATGGCGCTCATTTCTATTTAAGCCCTCAACACAGTGTCAAACAGTTGTTTAACCTGCTCCCAAGCATCAGCTGCGGCTTTAGGATTATAGCTGGCGCGATGGTCACAAAAAAATCCGTGGTCAGATCCATCGTAGCGAAACACTTGATGGGGAATTTTATATTTTTCTAACTCTGCGGCTATCTCATTGACTTGTTCTGGGGGAATACTGGCATCTTCCTTGCCAAAAAAAGCATACACTGTGCCTTTGATTTCTGGGGTACGAGTAATTGTAGGAGCGCCACCCCCTGGTGTGCGGGTAGTAATGCCAGCACCGTAGAAGGCAGCAGTAGCTTTTATATCTGGTAAGGTGGCAGCTAAATATGCTACATGACCACCAAAACAAAAGCCAATACAGCCAAAGCTATCTAGTTTCACCTGGGGTAGAGTCTTGAGATAGTCGATGGCTAATTGAATATCACTCAATAACTCTGATGCTTTAGTTTGCGACCAAGCATATTTTCTGCCAATTTCAATATCTTCGGGAGTGTAGCCTGTTTCAAAACCAGGGGCTTGACGCTGAAAAAGTGCCGGGGCGATGGCCACATATCCTTGTTTAGCAATTCGTTCTGTAACTTCACGAATGTGAACGTTAACACCAAAAATCTCTTGTAAAACTACAATTCCTGGGTAAGAGCCAGGTGCTTGGGGCTGTGCTAAGTAAGCCGATACTGGGAAATTCTCTTGCGAAAGTTCAACCGTTGTGGTATTTATTACTTGCTCTGTCATAAAAACTTTTACCCGTGCTGTGTCATTAGATATGTGATTATTTGATATAACTATGCCAGCATCTCTAGGCTATTACTAGTCAAAAGTTATCAATTAGCAAAAGTGTGTGCATGAGAAATTTGTCCTCCAAAATTCCCTGTGTAAATCAAATATTTGACACGTAATTAATGCACCTAGTCACTTGCTCTTATTAGTATTCAAGAGGTTTGGTGATGATTCAATTCCGTATTCAGCCAGACAGTGAAATTCCCGCATCAACCCAACTGTTTAATCAAATTCGGTTTGCGATCGCTTCTCGGCAATATCCACCTAGTTACAAGTTGCCAAGCACAAGAGCATTAGCTATGCAAACTGGGTTACACCGTAATACCATCAGTAAAGTTTACCGCCAGTTGGAAGAAGACGGGTTTGTGGAAAGTCTAGCTGGTTCGGGAATTTATGTGCGCGCCCAGGGTCATGAAGGCGGTAGCAGGCTACAATCACCCATTGTAAAAAAACAACATCCTGAAGACGCATATAAACTGGTGCAGCAAGCCCTGGATGAGATGCTGTCTCAAGGTTACTCACTCAATCAAGCGCGAGAGCTATTTTTAGCAGAAATTGATTGGCGTTTGCGTTGTAGCGCCCAAGTGCTGGTTGCAGTACCGACTCATGACATTGGTGCTGGGGAATTGATGGTGTATGAGTTGGAACTGGCTTTAAAAATACCAGTACAGTTGGTAGCCATGGAAGAACTAACCGCTGTACTAGATAAAACTAACTCAGCAACAGTAGTCACAAGTCGGTATTTTATCGGTGATGTGGAAGCGATCGCTGCCCCGAAAGCTGTACGTGTGATTCCTCTGGATATTTACGATTACACCAAAGAACTGAATCTGCTAAAAACCTTACCCAAGGAAAATTGTGTAGGTATAGTCAGCCTCAGTTCGGGAATCGCTCGCGCCGCAGAAGTCATTCTTCATGGTTTGCGAGGAGATGAACTATTGGTGATGACTTCCCAACCCAAAGATGCTTACAAACTGCAAGCGATCGTCAAGCGGGCTGAAGTCATAATCAGTGACCAAGCTAGTTTTCCGGCTGTCCAAGCGGCTGTGCAAGCATCTTTAGACGACATTATTCGTCCACCTAAACTGATTAAAGTGGAAAATTACATTGGTACTAGCTCAATTAACTTGTTAAAACGCGAACTAGGCTTGAGTTGACCCATAGGTAGAAGAGAAAGAATTTAGATAGGAGGAAGATGGTATAGGCCACACCTTTAATGAATAACTCAGAATTATGTTTGTAGAAATGCAACCTTATGTCGGTTTAGTAGAAGCAATCAAGCAGCGCCGTGCAGCTAGGTCTTTTAAAAGCGACGTGATTCCCCCGGCAATTTTGCAAGAAATACTTGAGTTAGGAATACAAGCACCATCAGGCTTTAATCTCCAGCCTTGGCGATTTATTGTGGTCAAGGAGCAAAAAAATAAAGATAAACTCCAAGAATGTGCTTTTAACCAGCGCCAAGTAGGAGAAGCACCAGTTGTGTTGATTTGTTGTGGCGATCGCCGTGCCGATAATGTGGATAATATCGATGCTGTCATCCATCTAGGGGAAGAGAATGGGATGATGACCGATAACTTCGCCAATTATATGCGTTCTAGCATCCCCGAATTTTTTACTAATCATCCCAACTTTGCTTCAATGGAAACTTGGACTAACCGTCACACGATGTTAGCGGTAGCTTATATGATGATTGTGGCGAAAAGCTTTGGTGTGGATAGCTGTCCAATGGAAGGATTTGTCAGCAATCAAGTCAAAGAAGCATTCCAAATTCCAGAGGAAGTGGATGTTTGTTGTTTGCTAGCACTTGGTTATGCTGATGAACCAGCCAAGCAATACGGCGGACGTTTTCCTCTTGACCAAGTTTATTTTAATGAAAGCTACGGCGAACCTTTTGGACTAAGTTAACCCGGCTGGGCTTCTGGTGTGGGAATATGCAAAAACTCTCGCACCCGTCGCAAGTAAGTTGGTGCATCTTCCAACATGGGAAAATGCGCTGTATGAGGAATCATGGCAAATTCAACTTTGTTACTTTGTGCTGCTGCTACCCGCCCCATCTCAGCCGGAATAATTTGGTCATACTCCCCAGCCACTAACAAAATCGGTACTTTCAGTTTGGCAAACTCTTGTGGCATTAATTCCGATTGTGCCTTACTGACTGAAGTAAAAATTGTACCTAAGGCTGCATCATAATCTGCTTCGAGAAAATCTCGTAAAAACGCCTGACGTTCAGTCTTGGGTATAGGGCTATGTAAAAATCTTGCCATAAACATCCGGTCAACAAATGGTATTTTATCTAACCATTTGGGACGAAATTTAACTACGTAGCCACCAAATTTGTGAAAAGCAGTAAAAGCTTTTTCGTCATATTCAAAAATACCACTACAAGTCAAAATTCCCCGTTCCACTCGTTGGGGATAGCGGTTGATAAATAATGTAGCGATAGATGCACCCATTGAATGAGCATTAATATAAACGCGTTGGAGATGCAACTCATCTAGCAAAGTTGTCAAATCTTCAGCATACTCTTCTAATTCATAGGTTAGCTCTTGAATAGCTGCTGATTTTTCTGGTGTTGACTCAGACTCAACTACAGATTCACTGGCTTGGGCGATGGTAGGTTTTCCCTGAGAGCGCCCAAATCCCCGTAAATCATAGAGTAAACAATCAAACTCATCTACTAAAGCATCAGCTGTACTTTTCCAGTACCTAGCTGAACCAGCCCAACCATGAATAAACACCATGACTGGTTTTACCCCAGATGCAGATGGTTTTTTCACCCATTCATAGTAGTGTTCTACGCCACGAACAGTAATATAAGACATGTTTCAAAAATTAAATTGCAAAAGTTTAATATTTTTGCAATTAAACCACAAGTTAGTCACTGATAATTTGTGGTTTAGACGACCCTGATAACTCTAAGGGACTGAAAAATACAAAAATAATCAATTGTTTTGATTAGCAGGGGGAGCAGGGGGAGAATAAATCTGATAGTCGTATAAGTCAAAAATGACTAATGACTAATGACTATTAAGCCGATTCTGGCTTCGGTAGAGAAGACGGGTGTACTATCAGTTCAGCCGTTGAGCGCTTCTCGACCATTTCTCGTGTGACTGTGCAACAAGTTACATCCTTCCGAGATGGTAACTCATACATGACATCGAGCATTAGTTCTTCGACAATCCCCCGTAGCGCCCTAGCACCAGTTTTGCGGCGGTAGGCTTCTTGAGCGATCGCCCGCAAAGCATCTGGTTTAAAGTCCAATTGGACATTATCCATCTTCAGCAGCTTTTGGTATTGTTTCACCAAGGCACTGCGTGGTTCGGTCAAAATCGCCATCAGGGCTTCTTCATCCAACGGATCTACCACTGCTACCATGGGCACACGTCCGATAAATTCGGGAATCATGCCAAACTTTACTAAGTCATCTGGTTCTAGATGACGGAGAGTATCCGCAGCCCGCTTTTCTTTGGATGGAGTTTCTCCCGGTTGTACAAACCCCATTGACTTTTTGCCTGATCTCTGCTCTACTACCTTTTCTAAACCGACGAAAGCACCGCCACAGACAAATAGAATATTACTGGTATCAATTTGGATGCAGTCTTGATAAGGATGTTTACGTCCTCCCTGGGGCGGGACATTGGCGATTGTCCCTTCTAACATTTTCAACAAAGCTTGTTGCACGCCTTCACCAGAAACATCGCGTGTAATCGAAGGGTTCTCACTTTTGCGGGCAACTTTGTCAATTTCGTCAATGTAGATAATCCCTCGTTGGGCTTCTTCTACATCCAAATCTGCTACTTGCAACAGTCGCAGCAAAATATTTTCCACATCTTCCCCTACATACCCTGCTTCTGTTAGTGTTGTGGCATCAGCTACAGCAAAGGGTACATCCAAGATTGTTGCCAGGGTTTGTGCCAAAAGAGTTTTACCGCAACCAGTGGGGCCAATTAACAGGATGTTAGACTTTTGCAGTTCGACTGCATCGTCTGCGGCATTTTTTCCACTGCCTTTAGATTGCAGGACTGCCAGCCGCTTGTAATGGTTATAAACTGCAACTGACAACACTTTTTTGGCTTCGTCTTGACCAATAACGTGTTCGTCTAGATAATTTTTAATCTCTCTGGGTTTGGGAATTTGATTAAATGAGAGACTGGAAGAGCGGGTACGGCGTTTTTGAGGTGGTTCTGACCTTGGTGCTGGTGGAGACGCGGCACTGTTTGTGTCGAGTAACTCCTCATCAAGTATTTCATTACACAAGTCAACGCATTCATCGCAGATGTAGACTCCCGGCCCTGCGATTAATTTACGCACCTGCTCTTGAGACTTGCCACAAAATGAACATTTTAAATGGGAGTCGTACTTAGACATACCAGCCTCTTATTTCAGAATGGTGACGTTTTCCCCAGCGGTGGGAAGATTTTGTCTGGAGATGACCTGATCAATCAAACCGTAATTTTTCGCCTCTTCTGCCGACATAAAAAAGTCGCGTTCAGTATCTGCCTCAAGTCTTTCTAAACCTTGACCAGTATGATGAGCCAGTAACTGATTCAGTTTAGCCTTAACGTAGAGAATTTCTCTTGCCTGAATCTCAATGTCAATTGCTTGACCTTGAGCGCCCCCCAATGGTTGGTGGATCATGATCCGGGAGTCGGGTAGAGACATACGTTTACCAGCAGAGCCTGCTGCCAGTAGGAATGCTCCCATGCTGGCGGCTAATCCAAAACATATAGTAACAACATCGGGACGGATTTGTTGTATTGTATCATAGATTGCCATGCCTGCGTAGACGGAGCCACCTGGAGAATTAATGTACAGCTGGATGTCCTTTTCTGGATCTTCGGCATCTAGAAAGAGCAATTGAGCCACAATTGAATTGGCAACAGCATCTTCTATGGGCGTGCCCAAAAATATAATCCGCTCTCTCAACAAGCGGGAGTAGATGTCAAAAGCTCTTTCTCCCATTCCTGACTGTTCTACCACCATAGGCACAATATTAGTAGGGCCGCTCAAGTGGGAGTGTATTTTTATTTGACTAACACTGCTAATGGGGTCATTTCCCGACTGCGATAAAAGCATATAAGAACATTTGACAATAATTTAGGACAGGTTTGGCAGCGTTGATGGCTGCCTGCTTAACGGATGCAATTTAATTTGAGCCATGTGTTAACCATTATGCCTCATCCATATTGCTCTCGTGTAAAGCTGCATCTAGCTCAGGCGATCGCACATGGCTCTTGTTGTTACAGATTCTTGACATCTTGCACATTAAGTCAGTGCTGAGTGCTGAGTAGGAAAAATTTTTACTCAGCGAGAAGTTGCTAAGAGGAGCTACTGCGGGGGGTTTCCCTTTGAGACAACTTCCATAACTCAGCACTGAATCAAGTATTAGTTTCGGCGCTTACTTCCTCAGTCTGAGGTTCAGTTGTTGCTGATTCTGCTGCTGTTTCCTCTTCTGCGGGGCTTAAAGAGCCTTCGGGGACAAGTTCGACGGTGGAATGTGCGAGCAGCCAATCGACGATTTTTTCAGTTAACAGTTCGTTTTCTACCACTGAACGTACTCTCACTGGGTCAATGTCTTGGTCTGCATACTGTTCCAAGAGTTCATTGACTCTGGCTTGAATTTCGTCAGGTGTCAATTCGATGGACTCACGTTTACCGACTTCCCGTAATCCCAAAGAACGTTTGAGGCGTTCAATGGCCTCATCGCGCGATCGCTCACGTAATTGCGGAATAATATCTTGGGTAAACAACTTTCTCACATCTAATCCCTGCTGAGACAGTCGCATTGCTGTTTGCGTCAGCATGGCATCAATTTCTTGATCAATTAGCGTTTCTGGCAAGTCAACTTCTACGTACTTCAGCAGTTCCCCTAACAATGCTTCCTGCTGGTTTGATTTGGTTTTTTCCTCGGCTTCTTTTTGATATCGCTCTTCTAAAGACGCCCGTAATTCAGCCAATGTATCAAAGTCACTGACTTCCTGAGCAAAGTCATCATTCAACTCTGGGAGTTCTTTTTCTTTTAATTCGTGTAGTGTCACCGTAAAAGTTGCTGGTTTTCCCGCTAATTCTTCGTCAGCATAAGGATCTGGGAACTGAGCAGAAACTTCTCTGGTTTCTCCAGGATTCATGCCTATCATGCCAGAAACAAAGCCAGGAATAAATTTATCTTCTTGCAACTCCAGTTGAAAATCTGTGGCTTCGGCCCCCGGAATTGGGGTGGGTTCGGCTGTTTTGTCTTCGCCTTCGCCTTTGGCCAGTACACCTTTAAAATCAACTACGGCGACATCGCCAATTTGGGCTGCACGTCCTTCTACGGGAATCAATGTGGCTAATTCTTCTCGTTCTTTTTGCAGGACTTCTTCGACTCGACTGGAATCATGCTTGATTTCTTCGGCTTTGGCTTGTAACTCGGTGTACTGTACCAGATTAACTTCTGGTTCGACATCTACGGCCGCAGAAAAAGTCAGAGGTTTTCCTGGTTCATAATTATTAATCAATTCCTCAAACGAAGTCCGCAATTGTGGCTGACCAATTGCCGGAATTTCTTCTTGTTTGAGTGCTTTCTCGACACCATCTTGAACCAGTTCTTCCAATGCTGCTGCTTTAATACGAGTTACGCCTAGGCGCTGGAGCAATATCTGCCGAGGCACCTTGCCTTTACGAAACCCAGGAATATTGGTAGTACTAGCTAAGTTTTTAATTACCTGTTCGTAAGTTTGCTTGGTAATTTCTGGCGTAATCTCGATTTCCAAGCCAATTTGGCTGGCGGGAAGTTTTTCCTGGGTAACTTTCATGCTTCGTCTCTATATTTCCGGTATGTTTGGCTCCAATGACGCACAAGAAGCAATTTAACGCTTCTGTGGGTTAATGTTTTTTGGCTGGAGATGGGAGGTACCCACAAGGGATGTTTTAAAGTTCCATATTATATGGATGAGCGCCAATCCAAAAATGCTAACAAAATATCACATTTTCTTCCTGCTACTCTGTGGTAAAAAACCTGGAAGCGTCGGCGCTAATCCTTCGGGGTTTGACAGTCGCTCATGGGGAGCCTGCCTCACCGCGCTGCCTCACCAGTCCACAAGTTGACACGACTGAATCTAGCCGCTCTTCAGTAGATATCCAGTTTACTGCCAATGGCAAAGGTCTTGACACTTTACCTCAATAACTTTACCAGACATGATGTGTAAAGCCCCTGAATTTTATTCGGGGAATATACACCGACCTCAGGTTGTTGTATAATGGTGATATATATAGTATTTTTATAATTTGATAATAAATATTACCGTTACCTAATATGAATGTAAAATAAAAAATTAAACTACCATCTTCAGAAAAGAATTAAAAATCAGAAAAAATTTTTATTCAAAGTTTGCCATAGCTATATTTTCTTTAAATTAACTCAGCATATATTCTGAATTGTTTCAAAAAATCGCACATAACCTCTCGAAGGAGGGAGCTAGTTTGTCAAAATCCTATCGTGTAGCTATTTTGGGAGCAACTGGTGCTGTGGGCACGGAGTTGCTGGAATTACTAGAAAGCCGGCATTTTCCGGTTGCCGATTTGAAGTTGTTGGCCTCGCCGCAAAGTGTCGGGCGATCGCTGCCGTTTCAAGGGGAAAATTTACCAGTAGAAGCAGTAAGCGATCGCGCTTTAGAAAATGTAGATTTGGTGCTAGCTAGTGCAGGTGGTTCCACATCCAAAACCTGGGCCCCCATAGCTGTAGGCAAGGGTGCAGTAGTTATAGATAACTCTAGTGCCTTTCGGATGAACCCCCAAGTGCCTTTAGTAGTGCCAGAAGTGAATCCCTTAGCAGCGGCTGATCACCAAGGTATTATTGCTAACCCCAACTGCACGACAATTTTGATGACAGTGGCAATCTGGCCTTTGCATCAAATCAGTCCCATAAAACGTATTGTCGCCTCAACTTATCAGTCAGCTAGTGGTGCTGGTGCCAAAGCAATGGCAGAAGTCAAAACCCAAGCTAGTGCTATTTTACAAGGACAGCAGCCAGTAGCTGAGGTCTTGCCTTACCCATTAGCATTTAATTTATTCCCCCATAATTCCCCCTTAAATGATGCGGGATATTGTGAGGAAGAAATGAAAATGGTCAACGAGACCCGGAAAATTTTTGATAATCAAGAAATTAGAATTACTGCTACTTGTATACGGGTTCCCGTACTACGCGCTCATTCAGAAGCAATTAATCTAGAATTTGCCCAACCATTTAATCCAGATACAGCTAGAGAAATTTTAAGCCGCGCTCCTGGAGTAAAATTATTAGAAGATTGGGAAAACAATTATTTTCCCATGCCAATGGAAGCCACTGGGCAGGATGAAGTATTGGTAGGGAGAATTCGTCAGGATATTTCTCATCCATGCGGTTTGGAATTGTGGCTTTGTGGTGACCAAATTCGTAAAGGCGCAGCCTTGAATGCAGTCCAAATTGCCGAATTATTAGTAGAAAAAAATCTCCTACAACCAACAAAGGTATATGCTTCTAGCTAAAGAAATAAGAAATAAGATTTCTAGCATATGGCGCTAATTAAGATACAGAAACATCAAATATAATGTGCAGAATACGCTTGAAACAAATTGATTAATAGGTTATTAAAATAGAAAACCACCAAGATACAAAAAAACCAAAAGGGTAATCAGGAGTGAAAACAGGGTGGGAGAATTTGGCAGAGTTTTAACCGCTATGATTACACCGTTCAAAACAGACGGTAGTGTCAACTATGATGTAGCGGCCGAACTAGCAGCAAATCTAGCTAACAACGGTACAGATACGTTGGTGGTATGTGGAACGACAGGAGAATCCCCCACTCTCAGTTGGGAGGAAGAATATCAGCTATTTGTGGAAGTATTGCAAGCCGTGGCAGGCAAAGCTAAGGTGATAGCAGGATGTGGTTCTAATTCCACCAAAGAAGCGATCGCGGCCACCGAAAAAGCAGCTAAAATAGGAGTACATGGTTCCTTACAAGTTGTACCTTATTACAACAAACCGCCACAAACAGGTCTCTACCAGCACTTTCAAGCAATCGCCCAAGCTTGTCCCGACCTACCATTACTGTTATACAATGTCCCTGGACGTACTGGTCAAAACCTCAGTCCAGAAACAGTTGCCCGGTTAGCGGAAATTAGCAATATTGTTGGCATTAAAGAAGCTAGTGGAAATTTAGACCAAGCAAGTGAAATCCGGCGGTTGACACCACAAGAATTTCAGATTTACTCTGGAGATGATTCTTTAACCCTACCCTTGTTAGCCATTGGGGCCAAGGGTGTAGTTAGTGTAGCTTCTCATCTGGTAGGAAACCAACTACAGCAGATGATCCAAGCTTTTAGTGCAGGGAAAGTTGCACTGGCTAGCGAGATTCATTTGCAACTGTTTCCGTTGTTTAAAGCTTTATTTTTAACTACAAATCCCATTCCAGTTAAAAAAGCGCTGAAACTTCAAGGTTGGGAGGTGGGTTCATCTCGTCTACCGCTATGCGAAGCTGATTCAGATGTGAGTGACAAATTAAAAGCAGTTTTGGAAAAACTAGACTTAATCTAGACAGCAGCTTGGGGAATGCTTGCTAACTGAAATAGTTGCCAAAAACGCAGACAACACTTTTTATGTCGATGGAGTAAACCACTCTAGCCTGTGAAGCCATACTGCACCAAAGTAAGAAATGCTATATCAATAATGAGCATAATTTTAAATAATCTACACTTTAAATGCCTGTGCTAAGACTGTCATAGATATATGTTGAATCCTTTAATTTCGAGTCCATTTTATTGAACAAACAACTGAACATCTCACATAAAATTTAGCTGCTTTTAGATAGAAAGCTAGTATTTTTTTCATACAAGATCGCTAAGTTTGAATTTATTAACACCGAAAAACCAACAACAATCTCAGGAGAAAATGGTAAATAACGAAACTAATTCTGCCCTCAAAATTATTCCTTTGGGCGGTTTGCATGAAATTGGTAAAAATACTTGTGTTTTCGAGTATGAAGACGAAATCATCTTATTAGATGCGGGTTTGGCTTTCCCCACAAAAGGAATGCTGGGAGTGAATATTGTCCTACCAGATACCACTTATCTCAGGGAAAATCGTCACAAAATTAAAGGCATGGTCGTCACCCACGGTCATGAAGACCATATTGGCGGGATTGCTTTTCACCTCAAGCAATTTGATATCCCTGTGATTTATGGGCCCAGACTAGCAATGGCCTTGCTAGAAGGTAAATTGGAAGAAGCAGGAGTACGCGATCGCACCGAGTTAAGAACGGTCGCACCCCGTGATGTTGTGCGAATTGGACAACATTTCTTTGTGGAATACATCCGTAACACCCACTCTATGGCTGATAGCTTTACTCTAGCTATCCATACGCCTTTGGGAATAGTCATCCACACAGGTGATTTTAAAATTGACCATACACCAGTTGATGGCGAAAACTTTGACTTACAAAGGCTAGCAGAACACGGTGAACAAGGTGTACTGTGCTTATTGAGCGATTCCACCAACTCAGAAGTACCGGGATTCACTCCTTCGGAACGTTCAGTTTATCCCAATCTTGACCGGGTATTTGGTCAAGCCACTGGCAGATTATTTGTCACCACCTTCGCTTCGAGTGTGCATCGCATCAACATGATTTTGCAGTTAGCACAGAAGCATAACCGTGTCGTATCGGTTGTGGGTCGTTCCATGCTGAATTTGATTGCTCATGCCCGTAACTTAGGTTACATCAAGTGTGAAGATAGCATTTTCCAACCCTTGAATGCAGCCCGTAACTTACCAGACGAAAGTGTCTTAATTTTGACTACTGGTTCCCAGGGTGAACTAATGGCAGCCATGACCCGTATTGCCAACAAAGAACATCCCCACATTAAAATCCGTCAAGGAGATACAGTAGTATTCTCCGCCAACCCGATTCCTGGCAACACTATTGCTGTGGTCAATACCATCGATAAATTGATGATTCAGGGCGCCAATGTAGTCTATGGTCGAGACAAAGGTATTCACGTCTCAGGACACGGCTGTCAGGAAGAACAAAAACTGATGATTGCCTTAACTCGTCCCAAGTTCTTCGTACCTGTTCACGGTGAACACCGAATGCTTGTGAAGCACTCACAAACGGCACAGAGTATGGGTATCCCTGCCGAAAACATGGTACTCATCCAGAATGGTGATGTCATAGAACTGACTCAAGAAGCGATTCGCGTTGCTGGTAAAGTACCATCCGGTATTGAACTTGTGGACACTACAAGTTCTGGTATGGTAAGTGCCAAAGTCTTGCAAGAACGGCAACGCATGTCAGAAGAAGGACTGGTTACCATTGCAGCGGCCATTGATTGGAACGGCAAACTTATGGCCAAACCAGAAATACATATGCGTGGCGTAGTTACCAGTGTAGAGCGATCGCTTGTCCAAAAATGGGTACAACAACGCATCGAAGAAATGCTCAGTGTCCGGTGGTCAGAATTTGCCCAACCCTCTGAAGGCGAAAAAACAGAAGTAGACTGGGGTGGGTTGCAAGGCACATTAGAACGGGAATTGCAACGTTCCATTCGCCGAGAACTGCAATGTCAACCAACGGTGACTTTGTTGATGCAAATTCCTGATGAACCACCTGTGAAGGTTGCTGATGGTAGAAGACGGCGGACTCGCACTACAGCTCAAGTAGCATCATAATCAATCAAACATTGCCGTCACCCTGAAGGATGCGGCTATATAGACGAAGCCTGCCTACGCAGGCTTTTTTTGTTTAACGGAATCACGGAAGTCCCCACTTTCAGCGAAGCAAGGTGGGGATGGACAGTGGGCGGTGACGATTGACCATACTGCCAAAGGTCAAAGCAATCAACAAGCCCAGAAGACTAGGAGGACTATAATTAAGTTAGCCCCAGCACTCCGTAAATTGCCAATTCCCAGACAAACACTGTTTTTTATGAGGCATTGCCAAGGGCCATATATGACCACAGGCCGCTTAATACCTACAATGCTCCGCCTCCCCATCCCCTATTTCTATTGCTAATATTTATACTTAACAAAAATAATTTTCAGATTTGCTTATATTAAATTTTGTAAATGTTACAATAAAACCTGTCCAACGACAGATGTCTTTATTAAAATTTAATCTGTGTCAAGTTACGAAGAAGATTACATTTTTACACTCCCGATCCCGCATAAACTGCGATTAACTTGACGTAGTAATAAATTGGATTCTGACTTAAGTAGTTACTGTAACATCCTATTGTAACTCAGTCAGGAAAACATTTCTCCGGGACAGGTCATTGCCACATTGTATATATTCATCAGAAAGGTGAATAACCTCATTAATACAGAGGAATAACCATGAAGGTATTTGATGATACCAAAAAAAATATTTTTTTCACAAGCTGGGTATCGATCAACCCAACACAGACGAGTAAAGCTCCTGTAACCCAGCTCAACCATTCGGCTCCTAAGTTTTACGGTGATATTCTCCGGCCCCTACGGCAGCGAGTAGAAAGTATTGCGGTTAAAGATCGCCAATTAGCTCATCGTTTGTGCAAACTGATTCCTGCTCAATGTCCCTTTGAGCGTGATGTCAAATTATTCGGCAAAACCCTGTTTCACATCCCCCCCATGTGTAAACTCAATCCCTTATATGAAGAAGTGGTTGGTTTACGCTTCCGCGCACTGTGTTATCTTGCTGACGAATGTGGCGAGGATATTTCTCAGTACTGCTAAATACCAGTGTTGAGTCTTCAGTGAAGAGAGTTAGGAGTTAGCAATTAACTCCTAGCTTTTTTATTTTTTATCTATTCTTGCTTGCCATTTTTGGATGGATTCTTGAGCATCTTCGTAGACTGCTGTCACCTCTGGAACTAAAGTAGCCGTTTCAATGGCCGCTTTGATATTGCCCTGATTGGCTCGATTTTTAGCCAACTCTAAAATTTTCTCACTCCAGTCATTAATAGATTTTTCCGCGAGATCAAAGCCTGGCTGTCCTGGTGGGACTCTTTTGGCAACTTCAATGGCACGATTATATGTTGATGCCTGTCCAGATCTAATTAAGGACTTGGCCGCATCTAAAACAGTTTTGTTACCTACAAATTGTTTAGCTTCTAACTGCCATTGATTAATTGCTGTTTGTGCTTGGGGATAAAGTGACTGATCTTTGGCAATTAATTTAGCGGCTGCAATGGCATTAGTATATTGTTGCTGCTGGGCCCGACCCTCTGCTAAATCGAGAATCATACGAGTCCAAATTTTAATATTTTCTTGGGCTTGTTCGTAAAGCGGTTCACCTGGTTGAATTTTGCGCGCAGTAGCGATGGCCAAGCTGAGATCACTAGCTTGAGTTTGCCTCAGAGACATTTTTGCTAGGTCTAATACTGCTTGATTTCGCTTTTTAGACTCAGAAATGGAGGCTATTTGGGCGCTAGATTGGTTGTTTGCCGGAGGCGTTACGGGGGGTGTCTCAGACTCAGGGGTCACAGCAGTGGGTGATGCTGGTGGTGTATCTTTGACTGATAAAAATTGTGCCTGATTGCGAAGAATAACTACAAAAATTAAAGCCACTATCAACATAGTGCCGCCACCCCAAAATAAAAACTGTTGCCAAATTGGAGTAGCTGACTTATTTTGTGGCAAACGAGAAGGATTAGGTTTAGGTGTGTTAGGGATGAACCGACCGCCTGTAGCCATTTCTGGAGAAGACGTGACCAATTGGGCTGGCTGGTTGCCGTATTGTCCTTTGCTCAAATCAGTTGCTACACCAGAAAATTGTGGTGTTTCTAATTTATGGGACTTTGGGATCAAGTTTTGCCAACTCAGCTGTTGAGATATGTTCCCAAGGGTTGTTTCGACTACTGGGGCTGCTTGCCAAATATTCGTTTTTGGCGGCTGAGGGGAATTTACGGTGGGTTTTGCGCCCAAAGAAGATGTGGCTAGTGCAACAGCGAAGGATTCTTCGGGAAAAATCACTGATTCTGCGGCGCTAGGTTCTATGGTGCTGGGGATAACTTTACTATTTTTTTGCATCTCCAATTGCGGCAAGATTGCTAGCTGATTAAAGGGAATTACGGTTACAGGGTTTTGTGTAGGACGCCAGTAGTGTTGACATAATTCTGGAGTGAGAATACTCAGATAGCTTTCTAGATCAGCCAAATTGCTGGCATTACCGGAACGCAAAGCCTCTAAAATTGCTGCTGTAAAAAAACCGTGGCCTAGTTCGCTACTTTCATGGGAGAATTGCTCTGGTTGACAAGAAAGAATTGTAGCCAGTTGTAGTTCCGCAGCCAGTTCTATGGTTTCTTGGCCCACAAGAGTATCGGTTTGAGTGCCAAAAGCACGGTGGATATCCAGCAGTAGCAATGTATTCAGTCCAGTCATTTGCAGACTTTGCATCAGCGATCGCACTTCGATGCCAGTTTCCTCTACTAATTCTGGATTTCCTGCCACTGGCATTAAGTAATCTTGACCCTTGTAATTAATCCCATAACCGCAAAAGAATAACCACAGATGGTCTTGTGGTTGCCAACAGGCGGCTGCTAAATCCTCCAGCAACAGCAGAATATTTTCCTTGGTGGGATAGGTGGATCTGTCTCCAATTGGTGGCGAAGTCTCTGTCATTAACAAGCAGCGTTGCCTGACAAAACTTCCTTCTTGAACTAAAAAATCATTTAGCGCTTCGGCATCTGCTTGAGCGCAACGTAACGGTTGAAATAACTGATATTGATTGATGCCTATGGCGATCGCCCAGTAATTTGCCATCCCGCTGTTTGTAGGTGGTCGTTTGTTTGCCTAAAATTGCGGTTGGCTTTGCTGAAAAAACAAAGCTAACCTATGTCTTATGGTCTAGGAGATTATTATCAAATTACCGTTTCCTAAGTTAAATTAGTTACATGTTTTCTAGCAAATATTGCTTACACAAATTCAAATTATCAATTGATTAATTAGGAGTTTTCAGGTTATGCACAGGAGTGTTGCTCATCAACCATCATCGATCATCCCCTCTCTATTTATTGGCCAAATTGCCAAAAAAATCCGGATATTTCCGTTAATGGTTTTACTTTTTTCACCAGTTTCAGTGTGGATGTTGACAGAAGCGATCGCACCCCAGGTAGTGCGCGCTTATACCGCCAGAGTTGACCTGAGTATTGACCGTATGGAAGATGAAGCTTATGAAACCATACTGCGGAGGGCAGAAGCGGTTGCCAGAGCAGCAGCTCAACGTAGCTTAGACCAAGATATTTTAGTAACAGATGTTTCAATTATCGTCACCGTACAAAGTTATGGAGCGATCGCGCCCATCTTGACTTTAGATGTCAGTCGCCAGCAATGGCGCACACGCCCCGATGCCCAACGTTGGGCAACATACTTCAAAACAGCGCGATCGCTCTTATTCTTTGATAACCAACCGGCCAGACCCAATGTAGGACAAGCAGCCACTATTGTTCCTCCAACTGCTAGTCCCGCAAATGCCACTAATTCCCCTACTGATGAGGCGCAGAAGTAGAGGGAGATGCCAGGGATGCGGGAGAAGAAGGAAAAAAGTTTCTAGCCCCTAGTCCCTAAATAAATGTCAATTTGATCGCTTAGAATAAAAAGGTTGTCAAGAATTGCGATATCCGCTATTATGGCTGTTCCTAAGAAGAAAACATCCAAATCCAAACGAGATAAACGTCGAGCTACTTGGAGACACAAAGCTGTTGTGGAAGCTCAAAAGGCCCTGTCTCTGGGCAAGTCAATTTTGACTGGACGTTCTACCTTTGTCTATCCAACCACTGAAGAAGAGGACGAAGAATAATAATTCCCTATTGAGTAAAAGCAGGGACAGCACCGAAGATTTGCGCGGTAAAAGCTACCGTCCAAATTTCTCAATAGTGTATGAGCGCTTTTTCGCTGCTTTTCTGATTGCATTATCAATAATAAGTAGTCTGCAAAAGCTAATTGGGTTAAAAGAAAATCGGTAATGAGTAATTGGGGCTGCCCATTACCCATTACCCTCCACCCATGAATGAGCGACTTGCCAATCACAAGACTTATTTTTTTGAGAATATGCCAGGAAAATTTTTTCATAAACCAAACGAGGAAGAGCAAAAACGCGTTCCCCCAGGTCAACATTTGGCTAAGGGTTTCCCCGTATTAACCTACGGTGCAACACCCCAAGTTAGTACAGAAGACTGGGAGTTTCGGGTTTCGGGTTTGGTAAAACCTGCGGTATTTACGTGGTCAGATTTGATGAAACTACCTCAATCCGAGTTTACAGCCGACTTTCATTGTGTAACGCGCTGGTCAAAACTGGATGTGAAGTGGACTGGCATCAAGGTGACCGATTTTATGAATTTAATTGAGGTAGATCCCCAAGCAGTGCATGTGATGGAACACTGCTATGGCGGTTACACTACCAATATTGCTATGGCAGACTTGATGCGTGCAGAAAATTTCTTGGCCTGGCAATTATTTGATGAACCGTTACCCGCAGAACACGGTGGCCCAATGCGGCTGGTTGTACCCCACCTCTACGCCTGGAAAAGTGCCAAATGGATTAATGGTTTGGAATTTCTCAGTGAGGAAGAACTTGGGTTTTGGGAGCGTAATGGCTACCATCGGCGGGGTGAACCTTGGGCGGAAGAGCGTTATAGTAGTAGTCTTGGCTAACTAACCCAAAATACGCTTGATTATGGGTAATTTGTGTTTGTAGGGAGCATATCGCCAGTTTAAATCCAACCAAAAGGAATGTTTTAATACACTTTTGTGATGGGAAAAGGTGTCAAAACCAGCTTTACCGTGATAACTGCCTATACCACTTTCACCTACACCACCAAATGGTAAAGATGCGACGCCAAACTGTAAGTTTGTATCATTGATACACACTCCCCCAGAGGAAGTTTCCTGTAAAACTCGCTTTTGCAGATTTTTATTTTGTGTGAATAAGTATAAAGCCAAGGGTTTTGGTTTTGAGTTAATTAAGGCGATCGCTTCTGTAATATCAGTGTATTCAATTACAGGCAAGATGGGGCCAAAAATTTCCTCTTGCATGATGGTATCTGTTAAGGAAACATGATCAATTACTGTGGGAGCAATATAAAGTGTTGATTGGTCAGTTTCTCCACCAATAATAATTGCACCATCTTTGAGCAACTTACCCAATCTCTCAAAATGATTTTGGCTAATAATTCTAGCATAATCTGGACTGCTGGCGGGATTATTTCCATAAAATCCTGTGAGGCATTTTTTTATGGCATTAATCAAATCTGGTTTAATTTTTTGATTAACTAAAAGATAGTCAGGTGCAATACAAGTTTGTCCGGCGTTGAGAAATTTACCCCAAGTAATACGTCTAGCTGTGTATTCTAAATTAATCTCATTATCAACAATACAAGGACTTTTACCACCTAATTCTAAAGTCACTGGTGTGAGATGTTTGGCTGCTGCTGCCATAACAATTTTGCCCACCCCTGTACCACCAGTAAAAAAGATATGATCGAATTTTTCTGCGAGTAGTTGTTGGCTGATTTCCACCCCTCCTTCTACTACGGCAATATATGCTGGATCAAAATATTTGCCAATTATCTCAGCCAACAAACTAGAAGTATGAGGGGCAATTTCTGAAGGTTTGAGAATTGCACAATTTCCCGCGGCGATCGCACCTACTAAGGGTGCAATAATCAAATTAAAGGGATAATTCCAAGTACCAATAATTAAAACTACCCCTAGTGGTTCTGGGTTAATTCGGGCTGAATAGGAAAATAATTGCCAGGGAACTGCTGTTTTTTGCGGCTGAGTCCAACTTTTAAGATGTTTTATAGCATAATCAATTTCTTTGGTAACCAGGATTTCTGAAATATAAGTCTCAAATTCTGGTTTATGTAAATCTGCTTCTAGTGCTTGGAAGATTGCTTGTTCTTGCTCAACAATTGCTTGCTTTAATATTTTGAGTTGTGCGAGACGGAAATCTACATTTTGCGTTTGACCAGTCTGAAAAAACTCACGCTGCTTACTAATAATTGCCGCCACATTAGATAATTCATTGATCATAATTTATTATTGTGGTTCTTACTGTTTAATAGGTAGATTAACCATGAATACACTACCTTTATTTAACTCAGAACTTACCAGAATACTACCGTGATGTGCATCGACTATGCGACGAGAAAGGTATAATCCTAAGCCACTACCAGAACTCTTGTGGCTTCCCTGACGGAATCTTTCAAACAAATTGGCTTGTTCTTCAGGCGAAATACCTGTGCCTGTGTCTGCTATTTCAATGGTAACGTAGTCACTGATACTGGCAGAGGCGGTAAACTCAGAGGAACTAATTTTGCTACTCCAAAGTACACTAGTAAGACGAATAGCCACTGAACCAGATTCCGTAAATTTGATGGCATTACCGATTAAATTAGTGAATAAACGATGTAGTTCTAAGCGATCGCCCATCACTATAGTATTGGTAGCATCCTCAGACAACTCCAGTTTCAGAGATAGTTTTTTGTCTTGTGCTAGGGGTGTCAGTTCACCAACTAATTCTTCTAGCAACTGACTGAGATCAACTGGTTGAAATGCCAGGGTTTTGCGTCCGGCTTCAAAGCGATAAACTTCCAATAAGGTATTCACCATAGACAGCAGGTTGAGATTACTCCGCGCCATGATGGTGATGACTTCTGCCATTTGTGGTGATAAATTTCCCAAAGCACCCTGCTGAAACAGCATTAACATGCGATCAGCTGCTACTAAAGGCGTGCGTAAGTCGTGAGTGAGACGGGAAACAAAATCTTCGCGCTGGCGGGCAATTTCATCACGTTCATCTATGCTGCGCTTTAAACGTAAGAGCGATCGCACCCTTGCGAGTAATTCGTCTACAGTCACAGGTTTGCGGATAAAATCATCAGCACCCAAGTCTAATCCGTGCGCCACATTAGGCGCATCGTGGGCAGTAATCAGCAGGATAGGAATATATGCTTGCAACTTCATATCTTCACGAATGCGCCTAGTAACTTCGTATCCATCCATACCTGGCATCATCAGATCCAGTAATACCAAGTCGCAAGGCGATGTTTCCAGTTGTATCAAGGCAGAGACACCATTCTCTGCGGTGCTAACCGTATAGCCTTCTTCCTCCAAAATCGTTTTGATCAAAAACACATTATCAGGAGAATCATCGACAACTAGAATTTTGTCAAATCGAGAAGATAGGGAACTCATGGGGTAGCGAGGTGTAGTTATAAGCTAATTCTGCGGGAAAATTGATTTATTAGTATAATTTTTCTAGATATTGTCCTTAGGTAAATTTTCTACCAAGAACATTTTTTACCAAAAAATTTACATCAATTTATTGTAAAAAGTAGTTAAATTTACTACGTTGTTGATATTTATTCACAAGCTCATTAAATCATGTCCCGTAAACTTTTAGAATTAGATACAGCAGATGGCAGCACAATTTTGGTAGCAGTTGAGATACCAGATATATCAGTGGGTCGTGTATCGGCTCCTAGTGATTTACCCATAGAAAAAGTAGAAGCCAGCTTTGATGCAGTTCAGGATTTGATTGTGAACGGCTGTCGTCCAATTACTAGGGCATTCCGCACCTTGCAGCAAGAATCACAGCCTGTGAATGGTGAAGTGGAATTTGGTTTAAATTTTACTGCCAAAGGCTCGGTGTATGTGGTGGAATCCTCTGCACAAGCATCATTGAAGGTGAAAATCACTTGGAAACTGGCACCAGAAGAAAATAAACCGTAAATAAATAAACTTACATGAGTTGGGATTTAGTTAAAGCTTGTACCGTTGCGATCGCCACGCCTGAAGATATTATCCGAGGCACAGGTTTTTTTATCTCATCCACAGGACATTTACTTACCTGCGCCCATGTAGTTGAAGATGCTGATGGTTGGGAAAATGTCAGAGTTAATGGGCAAAAAGTTGAGTTAGTTTATTTGGGAAGTAGCTCCCATGACGACTTTGCTGTATTGCAATTACCTGGCTATCAAGGCGAAGCCGCACCTTTGTTATTGACTTTTGAACCGGGGAAACAATTTCGCTCCATTGGTTATGGCAGGCTAGACTTCCCCTGCGGTGGAACTATTGAGGGTAGTATTACCGATGCTAACCCCCATGCCGATTTTAATAATTTATGTATGTTACGGTTACGAGTCATGGCAGACTCACAACAAATTATTGGTGGCTACAGTGGTTCCCCGGTGTTTGATACTGAAGCTCAAGCTGTAGTGGGAATTATTGCTGCTTATGATAATACCCAAGGAGGACTGGCTGTACCCCTACAAACAGTAGAGGAAAATTGGTGGAATTTGGCAGATTTACTACATTCAGAATTAGCCTCCAAACAAGAATTATTCTTTTTCGATTCAGCTTTTTATACTGGTTGCTATCGAGAAATTGAGCGTCCAGGCTCATTAATTCGAGTTAAAGCTCCTTTGCAATGGGGTAAAACTTACTTAATGATTCAAATTCTCAATCATGCAACTCAGCAAGGCTATCAAGCTGTCAGAGTGGACTTTCAGGAGCCAGAACAAGAAGTATTTAATAGTCTAGAAAGGTTCTTGCAGTGGTTCTGTAGCAGCATAGCCAAGGGGTTACATTTACCGAATAACTTAGCTCAACATTGGGGCGGTACATTAAGTGCCAATAGTAACTGTACCAACTATTTGGAAAGACTATTGGCAGTAATTCCTAGTCCCTTGCTTTTAGGCTTGGATAATACTGATGTGATTTTTTCATATCCGACGATCGCCTGTAATTTTTTGCCCTTGCTGCGAGCTTGGTATGAGAAGGGGAGGACTCAGCCTTGTTGGCAAAAGCTACGCTTGGTAATTGCTTATGCTCAAGAAGAGTACATTCCTATAGATAGAAATAGGTCACCATTTAATGTTGGTAAACCCGTAGAAATACCAGAATTAACTCAAGAGCAAATCCAGAAATTTGCACAACACCTCAAACTTTATTGGCATGAAGGGCAAATTACTCAACTTATGGCAATGGTGGGCGGACATCCTTGGTTGGTAAAAAAAAGCATTGTATAAAATAGCGCAACGCGAACTAACGTTAGAGAAGTTTTTACACATTGCTCCTACAGAAGAAGGCTTATATGGCGATCATTTACTGCGTTATTGGTCAACATTACAGGACAATCCAGAACTACTAGCAGCGATGCAGCAGGTAGTTAGTGCCAATGTCCCCGTCAAAATAGATCCAGACAAAGCATATAAACTGCGGAGTATGAGACTAGTAAAATATACTGGCAATTCTGTGCAGCCTTTGTGTGATTTATATCGCTTATATTTTCGCGATCGCTTGAATTGTTGATGATGTTATGAATTTAGCTGACTTGACCAACTATCAATACCAAGTGGGAGGCAGTTTACCTGCTGATGTACCTACTTATGTCACACGACAGGCAGATGATGACTTGTATTACGGTTTAAAAGAAGGTGAATTTTGTTACGTTCTTAATTCCCGTCAGATGGGCAAATCTAGCTTGCGGGTAAGAATTATGGAACGATTGCAGGCCGATGAAATTACTTGTGCAGCTATAGACCTCAACGAAATTGGGACAGATATAAAACCAGGAAAATGGTATGCAGGGGTGATAGATAGTCTAGTCAATAATTTAAATTTATCGGAACATTTTGATTTAACTAGTTGGTGGCATCGACGCAATCTTTTATCCCCAGTCAGACGCTTGAGCAAATTTATTGAAGAAGTATTGCTCACGCAGATTCCTGGAAAAATTGTGATTTTCATCGATGAAATAGATAGCGTTCTTAGTTTAAAAAATTTTTCTCCTGATGACTTTTTTGCCTTAATCAGATTTTGCTATAACCAGCGTGCTGATAATTCAGACTATAAACGCCTGACATTTTGTTTATTGGGAGTGGCGACACCATCGTATTTAATGAGAGAAAAAAGACGTACACCATTTAATATCGGTAGGGCAATTGAATTAAATGGATTTCAATTTATTGAATCCAAGCTATTAGCTAAAGGGTTGGAGGGAAAAGTTAGCGATCCCGAAAACGTACTGAAGGAAATTTTAACTTGGACAGGTGGACAACCATTTCTTACCCAAAAGCTGTGTAACATCATTGCCGATGAAATTGAGGTATCTGGCGTAGAAGAATTAGTAAAGTCGCGGATTATCGAAAATTGGCAATATCAAGATGATCCAGAGCATTTGCGAACAATCAGTGATCGCATTGTGCGGAATGAAAAACTTACAGTTAAGCTAGTAGGACTTTATCATCAAATTTTGCAACATGGAGAAATTACTGCTGATGATAGTCCTGAACAAATGGAATTACGCCTTTCAGGATTAGTAGTAAAAAAACACGGTAAATTAAAGATATATAATCCTATTTACAAGGCTGTTTTTAATCACGAATGGATTAATCAAACATTAACGGATTTACGACCTTATCGGCAGGAACTAATAGCATGGCAAAGCTCTTCTTGTCAGGATAATTATAAACTTTTACGTGGACAGAAATTAAGACAAGCTCAAGCATGGGCAAAAGCTAATGAATTGACTGCTCTAGATTATCAATTTCTTTATGCTAGCCAAAAACTTGCAACACAAAGACACCAGCTATTTATCTTAATTCTGGCTATACCGTTACTACTAATGCCATTAGTCGTGTGGCAATATCGGAGACTGATTAAGCCTTTATTTGTTACTGAGCAAATAGAAGCAACACTATTTAGTCAAGGAGAGGGTACTCTCTTTGGAGGTAATGAGAATATCAATCGTGATCGGGGTTTTAATGCTTTTAAAACTCAAAATTATACTGAAGCTATTAATTCTTTCCAAAGAGCTATACAAGCTTTTCCTACAGATCCAGAATTACATATATTTTATAATAATGCTAAAGCATATTAAAATGGTAATCCCCTGAGTTTAGTAGTAGCTTTACCTGTGTCTACTAGAAGAGATATTGCTGCTGAATTTTTGCGAGGGGTTGCCCAAGCACAAGATGAATTTAACATTTCAGGTGGAGTTAATAATAAGTTATTAAATATAGTCATGGCTGATGATAATAATAATTCTATTCAATCTGAAAAAATTGCTCAAGATGTAACGACAAACCTAGAAATTTTAGGAGTTATTGGACACTACACCAGTACAAATAGTCAAGCGGCAATACCTGTGTATGAAAGGGCTAACATAGCTATGGTTTCTCCATCCAGCACAAGTACCTTCCTGAATAGTCCGGTCTTTTTTAGAACAGTAACTTCTAACACAAAAATTGGTGAAAAATTAGCAGAACATTCTCTAAATAAAGGCTATGAAAAAGTTGTAATTTTCCATAATCCTGAAAATGAATATAGTCAGAGCTTATATCAAGAGTTTGAAAAAAAATTCCAAAAAAATGGTGGTGAACTTGTCAGAACGATAAATGTGAGCCTTGCTACCTTAAATGCTGATGCTGAAGTCTTACTTAGTTCATATCGGGATCAAGCCGATGCCATGATTTTGTTCCCAGAACCAGAATTAATTTCTGTAGCAATGGAAATTATGCGCGCTCAAAAAAAATTAGAAAATCAAGGCAGTAAAAAATTACCTGTACTGGGCGCAGATGCTTTATATAATACAGAGACTTTAAGACAAGCCGGTGAAGCTGGTGAAGGTTTGGTTTTAGCTGTACCCTGGTTTGCAGGGGAAGAAAACTCCCAAAAATTTGCAGATCAAGCTAGTCAGAGATGGGGAGGGCAGATTAGTTGGCGTACAGCTACAACTTATGATGCGACTCGAGCTTTTATTCAGGCTATATCTATGTCTAGCAATCCAACTCGTCAAAGTGTTTTAGAGAACCTCAAATCTCTGAGTCTTGTACAGAGTGAAACTTCTGGATATCTACTACAATTTGATGAGCAAGGCGATCGCCAACAAGAACCTGTGCTTGTGAGAGTAGTTAGAGGTGGTGGCGGCCCCAAAGAAAGTGGATTTAAATTTGAACAAGTGACAGAATAAACACTCGTCATATAAGTATTTAGACTCACTATTCGGCAGTGAAATTCTGCTGTAGAAGCAATAGCGATCGCACTCACGGGCTTTCAATTAAATGAAGCAGAATCATCAGGATTTTCAGCTTTACCAATTTTGAAAACTTTGCCGTCTTGAAAAATTAATTATTCATTGCTGAGGATGTTAATTAACCAGACAAAACCCAATATTTCTTCAACGGAGAGGGGGAGATTCGAACTCCCGGAGGTTTTAGCCTCATCCGATTTCAAGTCGGACGCAATCGACCACTCTGCCACCTCTCCAATAAAACTGTCTAGCCCTTAATGAATTGACGACAGTAAGCTATCATAGCGCTTTTGCCGACCATTAACAAGCTGACAGATAATACTATATCTCATCATCTACGCAGATTGCACTCTTGAAGGCAAATATCTATGACACACTAAGCGAACGCTCGTACAAAATTTCCTCTGAAGTCACCTGGAAATCATGGCCTACCCACACTAGAGAGACTTGGGAAACCTCACCCGCTTCTAGGGAAACAATCGAAAAATTACGCAGCTTATCGCCCTGATTTTCCAAAATCCTGGGTACAGTTGCCGCGTTCAAGTAAATTGTTCCTTCGGGACTTCTAAAGACAGCTTTGCGCTGCATTTTTTTGGTATGTCTGAGGGTGCGGTGCATGTGACCGAATGTCACCAGAGGAATAGTTTTACCAGCCGTGAGGGTCTGAGAAATCGCCTCGCCTAAGTCTGGATCACCAAAGTCACCGCCTATAGGATGCCAGTCTTTACCGCAGGGATCTTCTGGGCGATCGCCTAATCCACTGGGCCCATTATGACCGAGAAAAATAATCGTCTCATGAGCCGCACTTTTTACCGCTTTAACGATGCGATCAGCCGATTCTTCCAGACTCGTGACACCATAACGTTCTTGCACGATATCCGCAAATTTCCACTCTGGGCCACCCCAAGTAAAAGGACGACCCCCCACCACAGTTAAATTCCACGCGGGAAAATCTAGCTTACCGTAACCAACATGGGCAGGGCCCAATAAATCGAGTTGTTGCTGTACCCAATCTTCCTGAGAGCGATCGTAGGGACACTTCCTCCGACCCCATTCCGTGGCAGTGTACCAGGCATCGTGGTTTCCCATTACTGCTGCTTTGGGAATGTCGAGGGAGGCGATCGCTTTGACTACTTCCACCGACTCATTGCCAAAATCACCCACAAACAGCACTAAGTCAACACCCAGATGCTTGAGTGCCATGCCATCTTCTAATTCCCATTGATCGTGAACATCTCCAACTACAGCAATTTTTAGGGTTATTGATTGAGTTTTCTGACTGGTCATGCCACTTTCCTTGCCGTCTATCTCCAGCATATGAAACTCCGCCGGATTTGGACACAACTGTAGGGACATCCACCATCTACTATTTTTGGTAAAAACTACTATAATTGAATCCACAGAACAAAAACTTGCAACTTAAAGCACCCCTTAACTGTGTTTACCACTGCACTACCTCAACAAAACAAAACCCAACCGGGTGGACTACCGCTGGATTTATTTGCTGCCATTGAGACTCTCAAAAAAGAACTCAACGCGGTGATCCTGGCGCATTACTATCAAGACCCAGATATTCAAGATATCGCTGACTTTATTGGGGATTCATTACAATTAGCCAAAGCCGCAGAAAAGACCAATGCAGATGTCATTGTCTTTGCTGGTGTTCACTTCATGGCAGAGACGGCAAAGATACTCAATCCTGATAAATTGGTGCTTTTACCAGATTTAGATGCTGGTTGTTCCTTAGCAGACAGTTGTCCACCACAAGAGTTTGCCGCATTTAAAGCAGCACATCCAAATCATTTGGTGGTTTCTTACATCAACTGTTCTGCGGAAATTAAAGCCATGAGCGATATTATCTGCACCAGTTCCAATGCTGTCAAGATTGTGCAGCAGATACCCCAGTCACAGCCGATTATTTTTGCTCCAGACAGGAATTTGGGCAGGTATGTCATGGAACAGACTGGACGTAATTTACTGCTGTGGCAAGGTAGCTGTATCGTCCATGAAACCTTTTCCGAAAAGAAAATTGTCCAATTAAAAATTGCTCATCCAGAGGCAGAGGCGATCGCTCACCCAGAATGTGAAAGTAGTGTATTGCGCCACGCCAGTTTTATCGGTTCCACAGCAGCTTTACTTAAATATTGTCAAAGTAGTCCTACAAATGACTTTATCGTGGCTACAGAGCCAGGTATCATCCACCAAATGCAAAAACTGGCTCCTAACAAACGCTTTATTCCTGCCCCACCATTGAATAACTGCAATTGTAACGAGTGCCCATTCATGCGGTTAAACACTTTAGAAAAACTCTATTTAGCAATGAAGAATCGCACTCCTGAAATTACCACGTCAGAAGAAATACGTATTGCGGCATTAAGACCAATTCAAAGGATGTTAGAGATGAGTGCCTAGTTAGGGTTGATGTTGATATGTTGTAGAGGCGTTAAACTTTGCGTCTCTACACAATCTAATTCGATAGGAGTTTTTGAAATAATATTTGTTATCTAACAGAACTATTTTAAGAAAAGATTAGAAATTGAAAAAATGTAGGTTACATGGAAACTTTAAACGAATATTTAATTTCTTATTTGAAACTTTATCATTTGATGGAAAATACGGAGGGAATTTTAGGAGGTGCGATAGCAGGAGGAGTTGCAGCAGCAGCTCTACCCCTAGCTGTTCCTGGAGTCGCTTTTTATGGCATAGTTTTAGCTGCTGGTTATGCTGGAGGGGAGTTAGCAAAAAATGAGGTCAATTTATTTTCAGATAAACCAGAATATGACAATGGCTGTATTTAATATTTATAACATCCAGTAAAATTACAATGTTTTGTAGGTTGGGTTGAGCAAAACTAAACCCAACCAAGCAACATGTTTAACTTGCACACCACTTAACTCACCTTCTTTCAGTAATAACTCCTTACTTTTTACATGTAATTTTGTCTTACTAAAAATCTAGCTAACCCCAAACACTAAATTTTATTTTTCTCTGCTTCCGCTTTGGCTATGTCACTATATTCTTTATATAGTTGAGTGCGAATTTTAGCTTCTTCATAGCGACTATGATCGGGTAGTACCATACTCATTAAACCTGAAGCTCGTTGCCACTGAGCAGCTAATTCTAACCACTGAGTTGAAGTTTTAGCTACTTTTCCTCCATCTGAGGCTAAGTTAGCAATTCGCACAGCTTCTCCAAATGCGTCTTCAACAGGGTTAGAAAGGCTATTTACCCCAACACGGGGTGAACTCTCCTTAGTGTTTGTCGTCAAAGAATTCAAGTTTTTTGATTGCATGAAGTTAGTTAATTTATGACCTAACTGGCCATAGACAACCCAACCTAGCAATAACAGCGAGCAGACCCCAACTGTAGCTAGTATCCCTTTTTTGGGTGAATTTTTAATAAGTACTGAAGAACGAGAAAATTGGGTCTTGGGTAAATTAGTTTTTACGTCTTTTTGGGCTTCTTTAAAATCTGTAATTAATTGCTTGAAAATATGTGGTTGCGCTAAGATAATTTCTTGCGACCAAAGCAATTGGTTTTCGCGATCGCGATAAATTTCTGTTAACCAAAGCAATTGCTGTTCCCGAACGATACGACTGTTGATATTGACTCGCCGAATATTACGGGGTGTGATGGAATCCAGGATTTGCTGAATTTCTGCTACCAGAGTAGATTGCTCTAGCTCTTCTTCTTTAGCCGCCTCACACAGAAGTTGTAGAACACCATCAGCAAAAATAGCTCTGGTTCTGACGCCAGAATTAGCTAGCTTTTCGTTTAATAGTTGAATAATCGCAGCAACGCTACCTTGGTGAGCCTGCCAAGCGATATCATTTATCCTATCCAGCATTTGAGATTTAGTGATAGCTCTCGCACCCTGACTTATTAACTGACTCATCAATTTAGGGAATCTATTCTACTGAGTTTTACTTTGTCTTCGATTTTACGAGTAAAACGATGAGTTGCCAAATAAAATCATAAAAATTAAGTCTCTTCTTTGCTTCCTTAAGAGGTTTTGTCACGATTGATTAATATAAAGCTCATGCGGGTGTGTATTTTACCTGTGTAGCACGATATATTATACGCCTTATGTGAGAGGGAGTAGCAAAAAAGAAGAGGAAAGCACAAGATAAAGGTAACGGAACTATTCCTGGAGGTCTCCCAATGAATATGGTAGACGGTGCGACCCTGTTGACGACAA
>NZ_CAWUDE010000023.1:0-68514 GCF_963920895.1 Anabaena sp. CCY 9613 | reverse complement strand
ACTTTAGATTCTTCTGATTCCTTGTGTCAAGCCTGATTGAGATGCTCTTACCCTGTTCTCCTAGATTTTCTAATTGTTCAATAGATAATCCTTGAATGCGCTCTATTAATGTTTGATTAATTTCCCCAATCCGGCGATTGAGTAAACGTATAATTAAACGTTGTTCTCCCTCTTGTCTTCCTTCCTGTCTTCCTTCCTGTCTTCCCTCTTGTATTCCTTCTTGTCTTCCCTCTTGTTTGGCTTGTTCTCTGTCTCTTTGATAAAGTGGTTCTAAGCGCATGATTAACTCCCTATCATCTGTTTCTAATTCTTGATTTACTTTCAAGTTTTGGCGCAGGTTATAAACTAATTCGAGGGTTGCTTTCTGGTATGGATGATTTAATGGTAACGCTTGCAATTCCAGAATTGCTTGTGACTGCACGTTTCCTCTACCTAAAAGCCTCAACCATAATGTTTCCGGTGTTTGTGGTAGTTGATGTATGGCGACAATTGCTGTCCGCAGTGCATCTGGGAGAAAATGTACTCCTGATAACCAATCTTGTTTTTGCATAGTTCCAAAGCTAGATAATCTAGTTTCAGAGACTGTGGGAGTCAGAACCCACAGTTGGGGAATTTCTGAGTCTTGAAGTTTAGTTTTATTGGTTTTAGCTTCTCGTCGTAGTGAAGCTTTGACTTCTAATAATTTTAGAATACAATCACATATTTCATCAGCAGAAGCTGGATTTCGGAATGGTTCTATGATTGCTAGATTTTCGGCAAATCTTCCTAGTAAACCCAGGATTTGTAAGTTAGATTTTTGCTGTTGATTCGGGGTGAATAAAACATCTATTTCTTTTATTTCTCCTGAGACTTTTTCTGAGGCTTTGACTTCTCCATAATCTTTTAGTAGTTCTTCTAGATAGTCTTTGGCAAATTTGTCATGTATGAACCGTGTCATCTAATTTGAATCTTATGAGTGATGTAGGGGCGGGTTTACCCGCATCATCGTGAATAATTGAGAATATTTGTGAACCAGCCCCTACTAAAATCTAAAATTGGTTGAGTTGTAAATCAAGTTTTGCAACTCAAAAATTAAGTTTACAAGTCGTAAACTTAATTTACAAGTCGTAAATCAATGTGAGAACTCGTAATTAATTTCTTGGCTTATATACCAATATTTTTGATGTGTAACCGTGTTATTATGCCAAAATTCGGTAGTGCGATCGCAACTAAAAGAGCAGCGATATTTATGATCGCTCTTGACACTCAAAACACTCTTTAGGCAAATTAGGGTTTTTAGCTCTACTAAAACCTTATTGGCAGATCATATTAAAGCTAGAGGATAATAGAGAATACACAACAAGCAATTGAGCAACTCAAACAAAAACGAGTGTTTGATGTTCCTAGTATTTCCCAGTTGTATTTGCATAATTCTCATGAATACGAGAATATCAAATCATACCTAAGAATGTTAGATTATTTACGATTACTAATTTTAGAATATTTAACTTTTCAGTAAAAGTGTTCCTTTTCGCTCAACACAAGTCGCTCGATTGCCATATTTCTCAAGAAAATACTCCTGCCAAAATAATTGTTTCCCCAGTGGAACACAAAGCCGTTTTAGATACCTGCAAAGAATTAGCTAAAAAAGGACTAGCGGAAATTATTTGGTTAAAAGTCAATCAACAAGCGCAAATTGATTTAGAACATTTAGAAAAAGTCTGCTGTGAAGGTGCGGCTTTACTCTGTGTGATGGCTGCAAATAACGAAGTCGGGACGATTTACCCAATCCAAAAAATTGGCGCGATCGCATCATCCTACAATATCCCTTTTTTATGCGACGCATCCCAAGCCGTCGGGAAAATTCCCCTCAACTTTCAAGATTGGGGTATCACCTATCTAGCTATTTCTGGACATAAATTTTATGCACCCAAAGGCGTTGGTGCGTTAGTAGTGAAAAACGGTATTCATCTTGAACCAATAATTTACGGTGGTGGACATCAACAGGGAATGCGATCGGGTACACTCAATGTCCCCGGAATCGTCGGTTTAGGGGAAGCTTGCAGATTGAGACAATTGGAGATGGAAAGCGATGAAAAGGCGATACCTACGGTGGGCTGCGCCTACGCCCAACTGCGAGATACACTGCAAAACCTACTGCAAGCTGCAATTCCTGATTTAGTGGTGAATGGAGACTTAAACAACCGTTTATCAGGTAACTTACATATTTCTATTCCTGACGTTCCTAATAGTGCCATTATTGCTAGAGTTCGCCACCAATTAGCTATTTCTACGGGTGCTGCTTGTTCGTCAGGCGTTGTTGCACCATCTCACGTTTTACAATCTATGAATCTTGCAGAAAATATGATTGAGGGAGCATTAAGAATTGGTGTTGGTAAATTTACAACCAAAGCCGAAATAGAAAAGGCATCCTCTCTAATAATTAGTGCAGTCAATGATATTCATCAAATGCTTTAAAATGATTTTGTACAAATTAGCAATGTTAATATTTCAACTCCAAACCTCGGTTAAATCCAACACAAACCCAGGCAAAACATCTTCCCCTGATAAACTGACAGGATGAGCTAAAACTTCCACATCTCTACCTGGACGATAAATTTCCACTCGTTGATTTTGTCGGTCAATCAACCAACCTAAACAAGCACCATTTTCTATATATTCCCTCATCTTGGCTTGCAACTTTTCTAGAGAGTCCGTTTTAGAACGTAGTTCCAGCACAAAATCAGGACAAATAGGCGCAAAACTTTCCTGTTGTTCTAAAGTAAGAGCATTCCATTTTTCTTGACGTACCCAGGCTGCATCAGGAGAGCGATTAGCACCATTAGGAAGATGAAAACCTGTTGAAGAATCAAAGGCTTCCCCTAATTTAGTTTGACGGTTCCACAACCACAGTTGTCCAGCGATATCAAAATTTCTTTTTCCGGTAAAACTTCCGGTAGGTGGCATAATAATTAACTCACCCGTAGCACTTCGTTCTAATTGTAAGTCTCGGTTAGCGAGTGCCAGATCCACAAATTGCTCGTGGGAAACGTTCAGGGTGAGCGTGTTGGGGATATTGACGGCAATAGCTGGAAATAAGTCAGTTGGTGTCATCAGTCCGTCCTGAAACTAATACTTGTGAAGACTGTTGGACCCAAATCTTCTAGTTACTTTCAGGTTAGCAACTAAATTTAAACCAAGGGGATAATAAAGTAATTTATCCCCCTGGAATCTGTCACCTAATGATGGTGATGGTGATGGTGATTTCCCGCCAACTGGGGATTAACCGCCATAGCTTCCTGATTCATTAACTCACCAATGTGAGCATTTGCCCACTCAGCAGCCATCTCCAGAAATTCTGGATTGTCGTTGACACAGGCCATTTGGACATAATTCACATCGGGATGCTTTTTCGCCAAAGCATGAATGATGTGGTGGACATCTAATAGGGTTTCGTGGTTTTCTGTAGCAAAACCAATGGGCATAAAGACGATAGCTTTTGCACCCAATTGAATCAAATTATTAGCGGCTTGCTCGGCATTTGGTAGTGTCCATTCAATTAAAGGTGTGTCGTGGTTCAGCCAACCCACCGAAATTAAGGGATAACGGTTAATTAATTTGTCGCGTACCAAATCGTATAGCGTTTGACTTTCGATAATTCCCGATGTGAATCCCTTGGCTTTGTGAGGACAGCCATGATTCATGAGGACAATGCCGATTTGAGAAGGGAGGTAATTTGCACGTAAGTCGGTGGTTATTTTTTCCTCAACTAAATTAGCCATCAAATCGATGTAAGCTGGCTCGTTGTAGAAAGAAGGAATATAACGCAGTCCTTTTACCCAATGTTCCTGTCCATCTGCCATCTCAGCTAAAGCATTATTCACTTGCTCAACGGCAATCCCACTAGTAAAGATGGAATCAACAACTAACAAGGGATAAATGAGGATTTTGTCAAAGCCTTGATTTTGAATTTCTACCAGAACTTGGTGCGGTAAATGGGGAGCGCAGAAGTTGAAAGCCTTGAATACTTGGATAGCATCGCCCCACTTGGCTTGTAAATTCTGTTCAATACCAGCGCGTTGCTGTTCAAAAATGGCGTTGTGTGGGGAGATAAAATCGTGATGGGTGTGTCCCCATTCATGGCGGTCAAATAAAGCCAAAAGCTTTGCTAAAGGGGGATAAATCCAGGTTGGCACTGGTGCAAATTTTGCCGTCAGTAGATTTAATGCTTGTTCGTTATAGTTGGCAAAATCTTCGTAGCTTTCGACTTCACCATAGCCCATGAGTAAGACAGCTACTCGGTTTTGACTCGGTAATTGCTCATGGATGTGTTGCTGTTTTTCTGGCGTGGCAACCACAATTAGTTCCTCAATATAAATCTATATAAACCAGAGTTAAAAGCAAAACGAGCTAGGTTATAGCTCCATTATTTCCCTGATTAGTAAAATATTATCCCATCCCCCTGGAAGGGATAACCACAAAATTAACAACAATATATCAAAAGACATACTAGAGTTATTACCAGATACTGAGTATTGGAAAATATTTTTTTTAGTATTCTGTATCCATTGCCTGATTTGTGTCATCAGGAAATTTTCATATATCCTAGAAGCAAGGGTGAGTAATTGAGTGGATTTTGGTTAGCACTTCATTTACTTTTAATTACTGAAATATAAGTATGATTAAATACAAAATATTTTATAGATAACTGCAAAATTGTGAGTACCTAAGAAGAATGAGTATCATCATTTGCCCGGGAATTCATGAACCAGACTTAACTAAAAGCTTTATTTTGGAGTGGTTAGATCCAGTCTTTGATAGTTTAAAGCGGCAAAACCAAGGCAGAGTACTGATTTATCCGGGTCACAGTTTATTAGCCTTATCATCACCTCACATTGTGCAGTTTTTAGGCGATCGCCTACAGCATGAGTTAAAATCGCCAGTGATATTTCTCAGCTTCAGTGCTGGCGTAGTCGGAGCAATAGGCGCGGCGTGTGCCTGGCAACTGTTAGGCGGTAATGTCAAAGCGTTTATTGCCATAGATGGCTGGGGAGTACCACTTTCAGGAAACTTTCCTATCCATCGGATGAGTCATGATTATTTCACTCATTGGAGTTCTTCTTTACTGGGTGGTGGGCATAATAATTTTTATGCAGAACCATCAGTAGACCATTTATCCATGTGGCGATCGCCCCAATCAGTAAAAGGTTGCTGGGTAGACTCATCTGTTGAGGTTTCTGCTTCACCAGTACGCCTGACTGCAAGTGAATTTTTGCATATTCTGGTAAACCGCTATGAAGAAAATTAGTCCGGAAAACAGAATTAATCAGTAGGTAGTAGGTAGTAGGGTGCAGGGGGAAGACATTAAACTTGTGTACCACCATCTTTCTCACTCATCCCAATCCCCATTGCCCCTGATCACCAGTCCCCAATCCCCAAGTATCTAAATGTTTCCCACTGAACCGGCTGCTATCAATAACGGGTTTAACTCACTACTAAAAAATCGTGGTTTTATGCTCCTGTGGATTGGGCAGTTGTGTTCCCAGTTGGGAGATAAAGTATTTTTCGTCTTAATGGTGGCACTGCTAGAGAACTACCCAGCACCCGCTGGACTAGCTCAAAACTCCATGTACTCAACTTTGATGCTGGCTTTTACATTACCGGCGATTTTGTTCGGTTCTGCGGGTGGTATTTTTGTAGATCGCTTTTCTAAAAAGCTGGTTTTAACTGGCTCTAATTACATTCAAACTGTATTAATGCTGTTCATAGCATTTTTGCCCAGGGACTTTTTCATGTTGTTGGTGCTGACTTTTGGTATTTCCACCTTGGCCCAGTTTTTTGCTCCGGCTCAACAGGCGGCTATCCCAGTTTTAGTCCGACGAGATAATTTTATGGCAGCCAATGCGGTGTACAGCAGTACAATGATGGGCGCATTAATTGTGGGTTTTGCCATTGGAGAACCAATATTAAGTTTGTCAAAAACTTGGCTAGGATCAGAATATGGTCAAGAACTGGTAGTTGGTGGACTATACCTGTTGTCGGGATTGGCTGTACAACCGATTAACTTTGGCAATGAAAACAAATTCACTGGTGATGAACAGCGTGCGGTAATTCATCCTTGGGCTGACTTTAAATCAGGCTTGAACTATCTCACCAAAAATCGTCTGGTATTAAATGCCATGCTGCAACTCACCACTTTATATTGTGTGTTTGCCTCTTTAATGGTGCTGACCATTAGATTAGCCGCCGATTTTGGTTTAAAAGAAAAACAATTTGGCTTCTTCTTGGCAGCAGCTGGTGTGGGTATGGTATTAGGTGCAGCAATTTTGGGTCACTGGGGTGATAAATTTCATCACAAGCCCCTACCTTTAATTGGCTTCTTAATTATGTCTTTAGTTTTAGGGGTGTTCACTTTCACCCATAATCTAGGGCTGGCTTTAGGACTATCGGCATTTTTGGGTGTAGGTGCGGCGCTAATTGGCGTACCCATGCAGACTTTAATTCAACAGCAAACACCCCCCACTATGCACGGTAAGGTTTTTGGCTTTCAAAATCATGTCGTCAATATTGCTTTATCTGTACCATTAGCTATCACTGGCCCATTAACTGATTTTTTGGGCTTACGCGTTGTCTTGATCGGCATGAGTATAGTAGTTGCAGGTGTGGGTATTTGGACATGGAAAAACACCCGGCGAGTTCTACAAGATGTGATTTAGTAAAAATTACTTGTTGACAAGCTGGTGAAGACAATGATCAAGCCAATGTATTGATGCCAAAAAAGTCTTATCTATCGGCAAATTTGTGAATGTATTTTTGTGATTGGCAAAGCGATCGCTAAGGAATCTAACAAATAATTTTAATTATTGCCAGAATTTAGTAATAGATAGGAGAGTAGGCGATCGCGCTGGTCTTGCACCCTTATTGTCGTCCTTTATACGATAATTTGCTGATAAATCACTAAATGAACCCCAAAAATCCCTAGTTTGCTTGGGGTTAAGTTTCTACTTATTAGCTAACCATGCCTGCAAATCTAATAAGCTGGTAAAGTCCAATAAAGCCTCACCCAGATTTTCTAATTGTTCCAAATTCAGAGCTTCTACCTGTTCGCGTATCTCTGGGGGTAACTCTCCTAACTTGCGAGTGAGTAGACGCAAAACCAGTCTTCGTTCCCCTTCTTGTCGCCCTTCTTGTCGCCCGCGTTGTTCGCCTTCTTCGAGAATTTCTTGGTAAATTACTGACTCGCGCATCATACCCTCCCGAAATAGTCTTTTAATCAAATCCTTTTTAAATTTTAACCCCGCCAAGATTTGGGTGTAGGCGGAAATTTCCGGTCGTTGTGTTGTCTGGACTTGGTTAACTCTCTGCACAATTTGTTCTAGCAAAATTTGGGGTTGATTAGTAGCTGTTAATGGTGCTAGGGGTAATAAGGCTAAATCTTGGAGAAAAGGTTCGGGGTTTTCTTCCCACATCCGAATTACTTGATATTCGTGATGGGTGTTTTCTAGTGTAAAGGCTGTAACAATTTCGCTTTCATCTTTGGGAGGAAGCAACAATACTACCACTTGTGTGATTGGTAAACGATATAACCGATACAACCGCACCCAATAATCTAGCATTCGCAGAGGTAGGGGTGGTGTGGATTCTAATTTGGTTTGAAATTCTAAGTGTAAAATCCTGCCTTGTAGTTGTAAAAAGGTGACGTAATCGGCGCGGATGGGTTCAATACTCAATTCGGTTTTCAGGACTGTAGCAACTGTTTGCGGTGTCCCTAATACCCAACTGGCAAATCTTTCTGGATGTTTTTCTGATAACAGCTTGCAGAGATTGTCAAAGGACATTGCTCATAGATACCTATCTTATGACATGAACTATCGAACTCATGTTTAAATCATCATAATTCCTGGGTTGTGTGCATCTTTGTATTTTTATTTGATGATTTGATGGAAGTTTTCCATTAAAATGAAGTATCGACTACAAAATTTACGCGTTAACTTAGCTATCGCCTGAGGTTTGACCGTGACCGTGCGCTTGCCATCCCTAACTAGTCTTCCACAAACCGAGAATCATCAGTCTGCTGTCACTAAATCGCCAGTAGTTGCGCCCAAGCGGGCAACTGGTGGTTTTGCCTTGCTTGACAGTCTTTTACGCCATGAAGTTGAGTACATTTTTGGTTATCCTGGTGGAGCAATCCTGCCAATTTATGATGACCTGTACAAAGTGGAAGCAACTGGTGCTATCAAGCACATTTTAGTGCGGCACGAACAAGGTGCAGCCCATGCCGCAGATGGCTATGCCCGTGCTACAGGCAAAGTAGGAGTATGTTTTGGTACTTCTGGACCTGGGGCAACTAATTTAGTGACAGGTATTGCCACAGCCTACATGGACTCAATTCCCATGATTGTGGTTACAGGACAGGTACCACGGGCAGCAATTGGTACGGATGCGTTTCAAGAAACCGATATTTATGGCATTACCCTACCAGTAGTTAAACACTCCTATGTAGTCCGTGATCCGGCTGACATGGCACGGATTGTAGCTGAAGCTTTCCATATTGCTAGCACCGGTAGACCAGGGCCAGTGTTGATTGATGTCCCCAAAGATGTAGCTTTAGAAGAATGTGACTATGTACCCGTAGAACCTGGAACTGTGAAACTACGAGGGTATCGTCCCACAGTCAAGGGAAATCCCCGACAGATTAATGGGGCAATCCAGTTAATTCGTGAAAGTCGGCGACCATTATTGTATGTTGGTGGTGGTGCGATCGCCTCAGGTGCCCATGAAGAAATTAAAGCCCTGGCTGAGTTATTTAACATTCCAGTCACTACAACATTGATGGGTATTGGTGCTTTTGACGAACATCATCCCCTAGCATTGGGTATGTTGGGAATGCACGGTACAGCTTACGCCAACTTTGCCGTCACTGATTGCGATTTGCTAATCTGCGTTGGTGCTAGATTTGATGATCGGGTAACTGGCAAGTTAGATGAATTTGCTTCCCACGCTAAAGTAATCCACATTGATATTGACCCGGCAGAAGTCGGCAAAAATCGGGTTCCCGAAGTGCCCATAGTTGGTGATGTGCGGAACGTTTTAACTGATTTATTGCGTCGCTGTCAAGAATCAGGTATCAAAAACATCCCCAATAAAAATCAAGAATGGTTGAATTTAATTAACCGTTGGCGGCAAGATTATCCTCTAGAAGTGCCGCATCATGCTGATAGCATTTCGCCGCAAGAAGTGATTGTCGAAATTAGTCGCCAAGCACCCCACGCGTTTTACACTACAGACGTGGGTCAACACCAAATGTGGGCAGCACAATTCCTCAAAAATGGCCCCAGACGTTGGATTTCTAGTGCTGGTTTAGGAACAATGGGTTTTGGTGTGCCTGCGGCTATGGGTGCTAAGGTAGCCTTCCCGGATGAAGAAGTCATTTGTATTAGTGGTGATGCCAGTTTCCAAATGTGTTTACAAGAGTTAGGCACACTTGCACAATATGGCATTAATGTCAAGACAGTAATTATGAACAACGGTTGGCAGGGAATGGTGCGCCAGTGGCAGCAAGCCTTTTATGGCGAGCGTTACTCCTGCTCAAACATGGAAGTAGGGATGCCAGACATAGAGTTTTTAACCAAAGCCTATGGCATTAAGGGTATGGTAATCCGCAGTCGGGATCAATTAAACGATGCGATCGCCGAAATGCTAGCACATAATGGCCCAGTCGTTGTTGATGTCCGTGTCACCAAAGACGAAAACTGCTACCCAATGGTAGCCCCAGGCAAAAACAACGCTCAAATGATTGGTTTACCCAAGCAGTTACCAAAAGCCTCGGTAGAACCAGTTGCTTGCAGCCATTGTGGGACAACAAATGCTCCCACACACAACTTTTGCTCTGAGTGTGGCAATAAGTTATAAAGGCTGGGAAATTAGCTCAATTTAACCGCACTTTTAAGCAGAGGATTTGTTTCTCTGCTTTTTTGTGAAATTAGACAATCTACAACCGATTCTTAGTCGATATAAGTAGCTAGATGCAATTAAATATAAAATAAATTTTTATTCGTAGTGAGCGATTTATCGCTCTCTTGCAAAGTCTTCAAAGGCTAGAGCCGCTGACTATGAGTTTTTATTTTCTTAAGCCTTTGTACTTAACAAGTATAGAAAAATAAGGTACTTGCTATTGATAAATATGTGCTGTGTGTCAACGAAATAATTAGCTATCGCTATCTCGCATAACTTCTTTTTCAATGATTACCTTAATAAAATCGGGGATTTCTTGATCTAAACCGACAGCCTGTTGCTTTAATTTTTCATAAGTTGCAATATCATCTCCTTCCCAAATAAGGTCTACTCTTCTGATTTGTTTCATTGCAATATGAGTATAGTTTTCTGGATACGCCCAATAACAAGATAAGCATATAGATTTATCCTTGATGCTATTCCAGTTTTGACAATGCTCACATGACCAGGATTTTGCCCGGTTAGCAGAACCACAAAGCAGCATAAAATTTTCGGTTTCTAGTTCTGGTTCCCCGTCAACTTCAAAAGGTACACGGTGATCTATCTGTAATTCACGTTTATCAACTTTTTCCAAGTAAATAAAACACTTACAACCGTATTTTTTAATCAATTCATCTTTTAACTGCTTTGATAAGCCTGTCCTACCCGCTAATCTCGAAAACCTAGCCTTAGCAGTATCACCAAATTTATAAGCAGCTATTTTTCTTCCATCAGTTCCTGTGACGCGAAAAGTGTCTAAGGGAATTCCATGCTCTCGAACATCTCTAGCTGCCCTGGGGGGATGATTATAGCCATACCTCTGTTTTAGTTCTTCTGTAGTTACAAAGCCATATTCCAGGATGTGGTCAATAACAGCTTTTGGCCTTTTGGCTGTTACTAATTGACAAAGTTTTACAAATTCATCCGGGAGCTGTTGAGAATTATGCATGACACTCCACAACAGTAAACTGCTTTTGTGCCTTGCTAACATAGTTGTCTAAATTGGAGGCGTACTTATTCAGCAAAGCTGATGACAAGTACAATGATTCTACTGTAATTTCTTTTTTACCCAAAAGAGTTGCTTGGGATGAGCGCCCCACTTGAATTTCAATTTTCTTGAGACCTAAAGATCTGGGCAATTCATTACCGAAAGTTTTGTTTCCTCTTTTGCCATCGTAACTAACTGCAAACGCTATCCCTTTTCGATTTAATCCTTCGAGAGATAGTACAAAATCTTCAAAGTTAATTCCAGCGAAATATCTCGAATCTCTCTGACCACATACGCCCTGATAGGGAGGATCTATGTAGACAAAATCACTGTTTACAACTTCAGATAAAACATCCCTATAATCAAGCCGTGTAAATATACAGTTACCCTTTAGAAGTTTAGAGACTCCTTCTATATTTTTTCTCATTTTTTCAGGCTGCGTTCCTTTTCTCCTTTTATCTGGACTTTGATTAAAGAGTCCATCAGAGTTATAGCGAACCGCGCCTTTTACACATCTAGCTAGTAAATATAGAAAAAGACTAGGCTTATTAGTGCGATTAAATTTTTCTCTAATTTGATAGTAGTGTCCTACAGAATCATCATGTTGTTCGTTCCATATATATGTGTATAAATCTGCTATTTCATCTGGATTTTCCACTATCAACTCTAGTAAATCAACTAAAGGTTTGTTTAAATCATTAATCCAAAAAACTTGAGAAATTTGTCTTGCAGAAGCAGCAACACTAATTGCAGCAGTCCCAGCAAATGGTTCCACTAACCTGTTAACTTTATTAGGTATAAACTTGAGGATTTCTGAGGACAGGTTTCTCTTACTTCCTTGATACTGAATTGGGTGCGGAAGACAAGCCATTTTAACTGAACACAAATTATATAAATGATTTTATCAAAAATCTACAGCCGATTCTTAGTCGGGATAACAATCATAGAAAAATAAGGTACTTGCTCCGGATCAACTTCATCCAAGGGGACAATTCTTTGCTGTGCCATTGTTGCCCGCTCAATATATAATGCTCGTGATGCCAACCCTAATTGATGTAAAATATCTCGCACTTTTGTAAAATGGCGCCCCAGTTTCATAATCGCTGCGGCATCGGTTGCTAGTAGGTGCGTAATCAGTTCTTCTGCTGGCATGGGAGCAGGTAGAACAGTCATAATGTCGTTGTAATAAGTGAAAGGTACACTCAAAGCTACCGGACAAGCCATCAGTGAGGAAACTCCTGGTACCACTTCAGTTTTGTATTGTTCAGACAGACGTGTAAAAACATACATAAAAGAGCCGTAAAAAAACGGGTCACCTTCACATAACACCACGACATCCCGCCCGGCTGCTAAATGTTCGGCAATGGGTTCTACTTCTTTGTCATAAATTGCACTTACTGTTTCTGGTTCCAAGGCACGGGGGAGGTGAAATAAGACCTCAATTTGATTGCCTGTGAGATACTGTGAGACGATCGCCCGCGCTATACTTTCTCTATCTACTGCCGATTGATAAGCCACCACAGGTGCCGCTTGTAATAGTCGCAAAGCTTTCAATGTCAATAGTTCTGGATCACCAGGCCCTACACCAATTCCATAGAGACGGCCTTTGGTTTGCATGATTATTCTTCCTCTGTTGCTAGGGCATTAACTGCGGCGGCGGCGATCGCACTCCCACCACGCCGACCATGTAATGTTAAAAATGGTACACCTCTGCTATTGGCTGCCAGGGCTGCTTTAGATTCGGCTGCACCGACAAAACCCACCGGAAAGCCCAAGATAATGGCAGGCCTCGGCACTCGTCCATCTAACATTTCTAGCATTCGGAACAGTGCTGTAGGCGCATTGCCAATGGCTACCACTGCCCCTTCGAGATGCAAGCGCCATAATTCTAGAGCCGCTGCCGATCTTGTATTCCGCAAACGTTTAGCTATTGCTGGTACTTCCGCATCATAAAGGGTGCAGAGAACTTGGTTATTTGCAGGTAATCGGCTTCTGGTAATACCTTCGGCAACCATGCGGCAATCACACAAAATTGGCGCTCCTGCTGCTAGTGCTGCGCGTCCAGATTTTACTGCTGCTGGGGAATACCCTAGGTCAGTGACTATATCCGTCATTCCACAGGCATGAATGAGGCGCACTGCAACTTTGGCGACATCGGGTGGCAGCACATCTAGATTAGCTTCGGCTCGAATAATCGCAAAGGAAGTTTTGTAGATTTCGTTAGCGTCTCGGATGTAGTCAGGCATTGGAGATTAGGGATTGGGGACTGGAGATTAGAAACAAATTTTCTAGCTGTAATTTGAAGAGAATAACTGTTTTAATTGAGCAATTTCATAGCGATTGACAAATTTCCCAAAGGTTTCATCGGGATTTGGGCATTGTATTTTATACACTTGTAGCATCTGCTTGATCAGTCTAGGGAGTTCGGCAATGGTTACATTTTGATAAATTTCCCGTCCAAATTTTTGGTTGCTGTCACCTGCACCAATATAAATGTGATAAGTTTCCACAGTTTTATGATCTGACTCTAGGCTGACACCGACTAAGGTAATATCACTGTTAGTATGCTGGGCGCAGGATTTTTTGCAGCCGCTAAAGTGAATATTAATTGGGTGATTCAGGGTAACTCTAGTTTCGAGGTATTTTGCTAATGTCAACGCATCAGCTTTGGTATCTGTAGCCGCAGCCGCACAACCTTTGTTACCAGAACAGGCTACTAAGGCACTTTTGAGGTTACTGGCTGAGAAATCTAATCCTAAGTTAACTAGTTCACTTTTGACATGAATCAGCCATTGCTGGGGAATATCAGTTAACAGCAAATTCTGCCAAGGTGTCAGTCTGAGAATACCACTGCCGTATTTTTCTGCTAAATCAGCCAAACCTCGGATTTGCTTAGTTTCTAGCCTACCCAGAGGCAGAACTACACCAATATAAAATAAACCTGCTTGACGCTGGGGATGAATACCAAGATGCCCATACTTATTTTCTACTGGCACAGGAGTGAAGTTAGTCTTCAATAAAGGAAAAGACAGTCTTTGTGCAACTTGCTGAAGATAATTTTCACAACCCAAATTATTCACTACTTCTCGTAGACGCTGTTGACGCTGACTATGAGGATCACTATGAGTGAGATAGACTTCAGCTAAAGCTGCCAAAACTGATAAACATTTATCTGGTGATAACAAAATTCCCAGATCAATGGGTGGCTTTCCTTTAGGGCCAATGCTGAGAGCAAGACGAAAGTAAACGCTATCTGCCACTAAGACCGCTGCCAACATGATATCGTTGAGGCGATCGCGCACTGAAACTTTACCACCACCATCAAAACCCACGCTAAATTTGGCCGACAGTCCTGATAACTCTGGATGCTCGACGATGTAATTATCCCAAGCTTGCACAAATGGACGAGTATCAATTAATTCTTGCGAGTCAATACCAGCCGTGGGACTGGTCATAATATTGCGGATATGATCAACAGCAGCATTGCGAGAACCTATACCCATATCCTGTAAATGCTTCAGAACTGCGGCATCGATCCCGGTGCGAATTTCCCTGACTTGTAGGTTAGCACGATTAGTTACATCCACATAGCCACCCCCACACTGATCTGCTATGTCTGCGATGGCATGACACTGTTTACTATCCAGAATCCCACCTGGTATTCTGATGCGAGATAATATCCCATCTTGGGCGCGTGTATCATAAAACAAGCCAGGACAAGTGGCAAAACCGGACAGCAAAACAGCAACTCCTTCCCCGTGCGACGCAGGGAGTAGATATTTATCTAGTGTCTTGAGGACACGGCTGAAGTTGGCATTCTGACTTGGAAAGTAAAAAAGGGAATTTTCTGCTTTTGCCTTACCATTACAGCTGCGGCACAGTCCCGGAATCTCACCGGACTTTCCCAACTCTCAGCTTTTGTAATTTAACATGAGTAGGCGTTGAGACTAATTCGTAATTCGTAATTCGTAATTCGTAATTTAGACAGTAAATTCTATGTCAGGGAAGTGGCTTTCTGTTGTGGGTGTTGGTGAAGATGGGTTACAGGGTTTAAGTGCGATCGCTCGTTTGCTTATCGATCAAGCAGAAGCGATTTTCGGAGGCCATCGCCATTTAGCTATGTTATCCCCACATGACCAACGCCAAAAAATAGCCTGGACATCTCCCCTCAGCACTTCCATTGCCGACATTATCCAACGTCGGGGTCAATCAATCTGCGTTTTAGCCAGTGGTGACCCCATGTTTTATGGCATTGGTGTGACTTTAACCCGACAAATTCCCATTGACGAAATCACGATTATCCCTGCACCTTCTACCTCCAGCCTGGCCTGTGGGCGATTGGGATGGTCTTTAACTGAAGTAGAAACCTTAAGTTTGTGCGGTCGTCCAGCCTCGCTGCTTCAGTCTTATATTTATCCTGGAGCCAAACTATTAATTTTGAGTGAGGGTCAAGATACGCCGACAATTGTGGCTGAGATATTGACAAATCACGGTTATGGTGATAGTAAAATCACCTTATTAGAACGCATGGGTGGCATTGATGAACGGATAGTCAAAGGTGTTGCTGCAACGTGGAATCAAACAGAAATTGCTCCTTTGAATGCGATCGCAGTTGAATGTATTGCGGCTCCTGGGGTGATACCTTTAGCTAGAGTCCCAGGATTACCAGATCACGCCTATCACCATGATGGACAGTTAACCAAGCGGGAAGTTAGGGCCGTTACCCTGTCAACCTTAGCACCCAACCCAGGACAATTATTGTGGGATGTGGGTGCAGGTTGCGGTTCCATTGGTATTGAATGGATGCGGACTCATCCTCGATGTCGCGCGATCGCCATTGAACAAAATGCTTCTAGAATCAAATACATTGCCGATAATGCCACGGCTTTAGGAACGCCCCATCTGCAAATCATTACGGGGAAAGCACCCCAAATCCTCAAAGACTTGCCCCCACCAGATGCCATATTTATTGGTGGTGGAGTCACAGCCGAGGGACTGCTTGATATCTGTTGGCAAACATTACGTCCAGGTGGAAGATTGGTTGCTAATGTTGTCACCGTAGAAGGCGAGCAAACCTTATTTCAATGGTATGAAAAAGTTGGCGGTCATTTAACTCGCATTGCCATTCAAAGGGCAGAACCCATTGGTAAATTTTTAGGTTGGCGGGCAATGGCTCCTGTTACCCAATGGATAGTCATCAAAGCGTAAGACTTTAGCCAATAAAATTTCCCATAGCATAAGGGGCGAGATCACTGAGTGCATATTGCTGATAAATAGCTCTATCCGAAGTTATCAGCACGATCCGTCCGTAGTTTTGTCGCTTCATAATTGGAAAAGCAGCTTGAGCCAGCCATGTTAGTGACTCTAAATTAATGCTGATGGCGCGCTGTAGAAAAGCAGGCGTCAGTTTTTGCACTGACTGATAGGTGACCAAATCAATCAACTCATACATATCGAATTGTATGCTCATGATGGACAAAGTCTCTTATAAACAGACTGAGTTACCCTTGAATAATGGACAACTGAGTTTAAACCTAGATTTTGGGGGTTAATAACTGCTTATGTTCAACTACAATCCTTTAGAGTGCCTACCTTCATCAGCAGAATTACCAGATTCAGATGATACCCCTGTGGATAACGAACTGCAAATATTAATTCCCAACTTATTGTTAGCCATCTTAGCCGCGATTTGGCAAAACCGCGATGACTGGTTTTTCGGCATTAACATGGGAGTTTACTATACACCCAATATAGGAGCCATAGTTCCTGATGGTTTCTTGAGTTTGGGTGTTGAACGTTTTGTGGGAGAAAATGGACGTTCTAGTTATGTTTTGTGGGAAGAAGAGGGTATTCCGCCAATTTTAGCTTTAGAAGTTGTTTCTCAAACTTACAATGGCGAATATGAACAAAAAAAAATTGATTATGCAGAATTAGGCATTTTGTACTATGTCATTTATGCACCAACACGGCTACGTCGTAAGCGTCAACGTTTAGAAGTTTATCGCTTAATTAATGGTGAATACATTTTACAACCAGGGGCTAAAATTTGGATGCCCGAAATTGGTTTAGGTATTGGAAGGGAACAGGGTACTTATCAAGGAAGAACAAGAGAATGGCTGTTTTGGTATGACGAAAATGGTAACAGATACCAAACTCCAGAAGAACAATTACAAAATTTATTAGCCAGATTACAACAGCAAGGAATTGACCCAAATACACTTTAATTGTGTTGCCGGTGAACAGTTAAATATTATTTACCAAATATTAGGAGTAAATAGCAATGAGAATTAGAGGAGTTAAGCGTGGTAAAACTATAGAATTATTAGAACAAATCAACATTTTTTGCACAAAAGCTTTACCAACACCAAAGTTTACAGCTTCAAACTCCGTGCAAAAGCGATCGCCTGTTCTGGCGTAGTAATTTTTCCTTCGGCTCGTGCTATGGCAATCTCTGTCAGCAATTCGCCCACCACTGGCGATGCCGGAATATTTAATGCTATCATTAGTTCTTTACCACTCACTATTTGAGTGGCATGAGCAACCAGATCATCAGGGTTTAGGTAGCGGCTGATCAACGGTGCGTAGGCGCGTAACAGCCTGTGTCCTGGCATCACCTCTACCAAAATATCATCTACTAAGGCTAAAAGCACTGTAGCCGCAAATACATTCCCTGTCTCTTGAAACAAAAAATACTGTTCTCGAACAGTCATGGTAGTTGATTTTAGCTGCGGTAACAGTTTAAGAGCAGTGGTAACAGCACGAATTTCTGCACGACTATAAGTTAGTGCTTGTAATTCTATTTCTGCAACTTCTGGATTGGGGTGAACCAGACAAGCAAGTTTGGCAATACCCAGCCAAGTGGTTTTCACTGTGTCGCGGACATATTGTTGCAATTCTTGTCCTAGTTGCGGCCAATTTTCTGCCAATAAAGCTGCTGCTGTATCAACGGCCGTTAATTTTTGGAAACTAGGGCGTGTAGCATTTTTGAAGAAAGGTGTAAGTAAATTATCTTCACCAGCTGTTGTTATCCAAGGCGTACCCTGGGGACTTGCCAACATATAACCAATTTCTACTCGTACTCTTTCGGCGGCTACTTGAGTGATTTGTGATGCCAAAGCGCGAATTGTGGTTTGAGTAGTTGACTCAATGGTAAAACCAAGTTGAGCTGCTTGGCGATAAGCTCGTAATAATCGTAAAGGATCATCTTCAAGGTTAGCTGGTGAGATCATTCGCAACAAACCTTGTGCTAAGTCACCATAGCCGTGTAATGGATCGATGATTTCTTGAGTATGGGGATTATAGGCGATCGCATTAATTGTAAAATCTCTTCTATGCAAATCAGTTGTTAAACTATCTCCTTCTTGCTGGGCAAAGTCTGCTGTCGCCTGGGGAAACACCACACGGGCAATTTGTCGTTGGGGATCGAGTAACACAAAACCAGCTTGATAATCACGTGCAATATCTCTGGCCACCTTGACAGCATCAAATGGAATCACAAAATCTAAATCTAAATATTCACGAGTTCTGCCCAGCAATGCATCCCGCACCGCACCACCGACAATATAAGCAGGTTGCGGCAAGTATGCCAAACTAAAGGGCCAATTTTCGGGAACTAAGGTAGGATATATTGAGCCATACATTGTCATAAAAATCAACCCAACAACTAGTGAATAAAAGTTAGGCTTAAGCTAGAGTAACAATAAAGGTTCCTGGAGTTGGTTCTATTATGTGTATTTGCGTGAACTGCCACTATGTAGACCGCTGTGAAACCTACCATGCCGTAGAAGCACAGCACCAACAGCCTCATTTGACTGAAAACCCGAATTTTGATCCTAACGAACCCTCGATCAATGTCAACATCCGTACCCAAGAAGACGTGATTGAAATGGAATGGGATGTTGTCGGTTGTCTCAGCTTTAAACAAGAAACGGGCAAGTGGTCAAAATTACGTCCCGGTGAATTAGTCCCCACTTGACAAGTCAAGCATTTGGTGATTTTGTCTGACCCATCCATCACAACACCTTGGCAATTAAATTTAAGGTGGATCAACACAAATTCAGTATCTGCTGGAAAAACTCCTCGACATTAGTCAGGGGAGTATATCAATTATGTGCTTGAATAGATAAATCCAGTTGACTTAGTTGACTTAATTAACTTTGACCCAGGAACCACAACACCTTGCAGCCACAAAATATGCCTTATCGCTGCACACTACTACTCCCGAACTAGGACTAGCAATTAGTAATTTTGCTGGCGAAACTCGCTCTCAAGTATGGAATTTAGGGCGGGATTTATCCAGTTATGTACATCAATATTTAATTGAATTTATTTCACCCCATACTTGGGCAGACTTGGCATTTATTGCCGTAGCTAAAGGGCCTGGTGGTTTTACGGGTACTCGCATCGGTGTTGTGATTGCCCGCACCTTAGGACAACAGTTAGAGATTCCTGTATTTGGCATATCTACCTTAGAAGCAGTAGCTTGGGCGCAATATATTTTGCCTTCCCCCACCAGTAATTTTGACAAAGACAACGAAAATAAAGATACTCCAGCTATTGCTGTGGAAATGCCGGCACAACGAGGTAAAGTTTTTGTAGCTATTTACCAACCAATATCAGCAGTTACCGGATTCACACCTTTATTGGCAGATACAGTCATGACACCAGAAGCTTGGCAAGAAACTTTAGCTAACTGGAATACAACTTATCAACTCATCACTGCCAAATCAGGGTTAGCTGCAACGGTGACAAATGTTTTAGAACTAGCTATTCTCAAATGGCAACAAGGCAACCATCCTCACTGGACAGAGGCATTGCCGTATTATGGGCAACATCCTGTAGAAACGCCTCCACCTTCAGGATCTGCAACATAGCAATAAAACTTTTACGTGACGCTGATGTTATTAGTTTCAGGGGTTGTGAACCCAAGTTGATTATTAGGCACAAAAAGTTTAAATTTTATCACTGTTGATGCTTATTTACTAACAATTTCTAACTTTTGGTAGTATTCTAAAATGACAAATTAAATTGTCAGTGTTGAGTTTGCAAGAGGATAATTTATGACAAGGACTATTTGGGTAAATGAGCAAATTGATCCGTCTGGGATGATTCATGCTTGCATTGCTTGTTGTGATGAGTCTCAAGCTAAAGATTGTCATGAATCATTTCAAGGCAACTTAACCGATATTCAAAAGTCAGCAGGCTGGGTAGCACAATTGCGGACAGTCAGTTCTTGGGATGAAGTGCCAGTTAATGCTCTCAAACTTGATTAAGTTAGCTTGTTGGCGACATTTCCACGCCCATAGTCTATAATTCGGCGTGGAATGCCAGCCATTAATTTAGGCACATTTATTATGGGTCGAGATACTATTTTTTAGTGATTTACAAATATTGATAATTTACCCATCTCAAAATCTCGAACAAAGCGATATTCGTCCTAGTACTCTTTCAAAATAGATGTTGATTGCAACTGGGCGCTAGGGATATCTGCAATAAAATTATTACCTGTACTGCGATCGCTAAGTTGCATTTTATCGCTTTGGGCTGTCTCTAAAATTACAAGACTTTGGCGATCGCATATATTATAAGTGCAGCGACGTTTCCACAGGCGGAATGGAAAATATACGGTGATTGCTGGAAATTATGGCAAATTCAGATAAATTTCCTGACTTGTTTTTTATCTGTACTATGTCTAACAGAAATGTCTAAGATGTTAAATCCTCAAATCTTGCAATAACTAATTTTTTTACTGGACTTTTGTACATTTTTTTACAGCCAGACTTAATTAGTACAAGTATAGGTTAATAAAAAATAAAAATTAGATTAAAAATTCACAAGTCATGCTTAAAAACTGCGAAAGAACCTAACCTATGGGGGGAAATTAATGATTTTAATGAAGTTTTAAGAGTTATGATAATTACCAAGGGTAAAATGTCAAACTTGCAAAAACCGAATTAATATAGTGAACTATTCCCCAGTTTACATTTCGGAGCAAGGCTGTCCTATTAATTTAGTTGGCGAAACAGGACAAGCGGTGCAAATTTCTATTCATTCGCCCAGTCAGTATATCTGTGCCAACCGCGAACGGATATTACCAGATTGGCAACATCACCCTTATTTATGGGTTGTGATTGTGTTGCAGCAATCACGATATCAATTAGTAAAACATACACCAGCAATTGAGCAAGAGAAAGAACACTTGCGAGAAAAGTTTATGAGGTTTGGCTGTGATCTGGCATTTAAATTGCGCGATCGCGGTTATCTCACAGACCTGATTGACCCCCGCACTGGTTATCCTTTACTCTCTCACCCAGGAGCAATTCCTCACAATGACACCGCAGTTGTCAAAGCCTTACTCAAATATCCAGTAATTAAAAATAAATGTTGTGTATTAGTGCATCCCACTTGGGGTGCGGCAGTTTATCCTAGTGTCATCATATCAGTAGCACCGCCAATTATTATCGAATCTTTCATCAAAGACATTGCACCTCTGCATGGGTGGAAAATGAGGAATAGAGAGTAAGTAGGGAGCTAGTAGTGGAAGTTGCTAATAATCCAGCTTGTTACTTTCCCTTGATGAGTGGGCGCTATGAAGTTAAGCCAGGGATGATGGCTTTTGGTTGTGATTTTGGTAATGGACAAGTTGACCAGCAGGTTTTGCAAATTGATCGTGATTATGCTCATTACCGCCAGAATAAACTTTTAGCTCGTCAAGAAAGGTTGAGTAAATATTACCAGACCTCTAACTATTCTAGGGCTGTGGCAGGTGCGATCGCTCGGTTAATTATTGAACGTCTGACTCAAGAACATCCACAATATTTTGACTCCCAAAAAACAGCCAACACCTGCAAATTTCACAATTATTTGACTCAAGAAACCCTTTACTTAGATGCAGACTGGCAATTACAGCAAGTCAAAACCCCAGTTAATCAAGTTGTTCCTGCTTATGCTTCTACTCTGGATGCTTTAGCTTCCCAGGTGCAAGAAGATGTCACGGTTATTTGTCGTTCTCAAGATGATAGTAATTGGCTGAGTGCAGTACATTTGTGCTATCCCAATCATTGGTCAGCAGAGGAAAAAATTGGCAAAAACTTTGCGGCTATTCATACTCCTGTAGCAGAAATGGCAAAAATCAATCGTCGGGGAAATGCGATCGTTAATACGATGATTGATCAAAGTCCAATGGTACGCTTTGCTTGGGGTTTAAGTACTGACACCCGTCTTAATCACCATCCTGAACCACCTCTTGGTGTATCAGCTAGTCAATGGCAAGGTAGAAGTTTTGACCGCCAATATGGCCAATTATATCTGCGAATTGAACGCCAGGTAATTTGGGGACTGCCAGAATATGCAACTGCACTATTTACGATTCGTACTTATTTCCGAGATTGTAATTTGATTAAACAAGACTCTGTACTGCGGTCTAAACTTTGTGCAGCTATTCAATCTATGACATCAGCATCACTAATATATAAAGGCTTGTTGGCAAGCAAAGCTAGTATTTTGCAGTGGCTGGAACAGATGTGATTAATGTTTGAGTAGTAAGGACTTTTAGTGCTGAGAATATTAAGGACTAAAGTCCTGACTACAAACAATAAGCTGTACGAGTTAGGCTTCGATAACTACCCGGAGATTGCCACGTTTTTTGGCGACGCGACAAGCCGTAGTACTACCAGAACGCTCAAATTCTAAATCTAGAATGGTGGGCCCCACGCGCAAATTGTGTAATGACAGACGATTAATTGATTCTGGCAAAGCAGGGTCAATAATGCGTAAGCAGTTATTTTGCGCGTCGGGGACTAAGTTGACTACCATTTGCAGTAGTTGAAAGATAGTGCCGGTGGCCCAAGCTTGTGGTGTACAAGCAACTGGATACTGTACTGGACTATGATCACCATTGCGTTCGTAACCACAAAAGAGTTCTGGGGGACGTTGATAAGGTTGCTGACTAGTCATGTCGAACAAACCTTGGAAAACTTCTAAAGCTTGATCGATGAGGCCGAGCGATCGCAATCCTACGGTAATGAGAGAATTATCATGAGGCCAAACCGAACCGACATGATAGCCCATAGGATTATAGGCTGGTGATAAGCTACTAAGAGTCCGAATCCCCCAACCATTAAACATATCGGGGGCCCGTAATCTTTCCGCGACACTGTAGGCTTTTTCGGGTGTAAAAATGCCCAAATTTAGACAGTGACCAGGATTGGATGTAATACTTCTAACTTGCTGACCATCTCCATCCAAGGCTAAAGCACAGAAATCTTGGTCTTCTATCCAAAAGTCTTGATTAAAACGAAACTTCAGATTTTTAGCCTCGTCTAGCCAGCGTTCAGCTAAGTCCAGTCGCTTCTTCATCCTCGCAATTTCTGCTAGGCGAATTTTTGCTGCATAAACGTAAGCCTGTACTTCACTCAAAGCAATGGGGCCATTGGCTAGCTCACCCTTATGGTCTACGATACAATCGCCAGAATCTTTCCATCCTTGGTTAGCTAGACCGCGTTTAGATTTACGGTAGTAGGTTAAATATCTACTGTGTTTGAGATGACGATCAATCCACTCCATCGCAGCTAAAGCGTTGGGCCACAGTTTCTCTAGAGTTTCTTGATCATGAGTCCAAGCGTAGTATTCAGCATACAACATCAACCATAACGGAGTAGCATCAACCGTCCCATAGTATGGTGTATGGGGAATTTCCTGACACCGCGCCATTTCCCCGAACCGCAACTCATGTAAAATTTTGCCTGGTTCTTCTTCGCGCCAGTCATCCTCGGTTTTGCCTTGGTATGACGCTAGTATCATTAGGGTTTCTTTGGCAATTTGGGGGTTTAACATCAGGGTTTGGGAGGCTGTAATGAGCGAATCCCTGCCAAATAACGCCGAAAACCAAGGGACACCAGCCGAAACAGTCTTGTATTTGCCAAAAGACTGGCGCAACAAATACATATCCTGTTCAGCCCGCTCAATTACATGATTAAAGATGCTTTTGTCTGATCTAATCTGTGTAATTTGCTGTATCCATTGTTGCTCTTCCATCAACTCAGCCGCTTTGGCTTGGACTAAGGTGAAAGCTGCACTGACAGTGGAACTTGGCTGATTGTTGGTCATCATATTCAGGCGATAACCTAACTTTTGGGTTTCGTGAGAAGCCAACTCCAATTGCCAAATCGCAGTATGACCCTTGAAATGGTCTGGTTGGCGATACTGGAATTGGATGCGAGATTCCATTAATAAGCCATCGACACCTTGATAGGCTAATGTCAAAGATTCTTCTCTATGGGGCGAATGACTTGATACAGGAGAAAGAACATCGTCGATCACAGATTCTCCTGCTTCGGATGCCGATTCTACTAAATGTAAAAGTCTACCCCTTTGTTCTCTCTGAGCGCCCCGGACTTCAAATAAATCTACAAAATCCGCATCAAAGCTGATACTTAATTCAAACCTGACGGTAGTTGTGCTGTAATTAGCTACCTCAATTTCTTCAAATAGTGCCCCATTGAGGACAATTTCCCGGCGAATACCTATAGTTTCAGCTTTTAGGTGTTCGTCAATTCTGGGGTTAGTACACAGAACTGACATGGAAAACCCTCTTTCTGCACTACTGCTGAGGAGAATAGGCGATCGCCCGGCAATTTGCAACTCCAAACGATTGAGAAATCGGGTATCACAGCAAAATAGGCCGACATTGGGGTTACCATCTTCTAGGGAACAACCAGAAATGTTCCCCATCGTATCCGTCACCAAGAATAAATCATCATCTTTAGCCGTCAACGTTGGTTGGGGTTTTTCTCCCACAACACAAGGCCACTCAGAAATAGGTAATTGTGCTGCGGGAATAAAAGTTTTTCCATCTAAGGAAATTTTTTCCGGGGTTGTCAGTGTATCCGGTGTCATTAGCCAAAGTTCCGTGTACAGGTCTAGATCAAGCAATTGGGGATTTTGTTGGGACTTACGTTAGCGAAGCTGACGCAGCAGGGAGATAATTTGGGATTGACCCCAACCATAGGGGAATGGGGTAGACCTAAAAAGTATGACAAATCTTTATAAGAGTATATTTTTTATATCTGAAGTCAAGGCTGAAAAATGGTGATTTTTATCTAATTAATCTGTTTCTCATCCTTATGAGGCACCATGCATTGAGAATACTTAATCAAGATGCCCGAGTCGCTGCTTATTCTCAATGGGGTGAGGGGCGCACCCAGAAATGCTATAAATTTGTTGTCATATGTTGTGATAATTTTTGTATGTAATTAAACAAATTCATTGCCAAAATTGCTTTAATTAAAAAAGTCAAGAAAGCAGCAATAAGTCCTCGATGACAAGATAACAATCAACTTAATTATATCTAGCTTATCAGTAAAATTCTTAGTTCAGTAAGTAAAAATATACAAGTATTTTGCTGGCTGAGTGTCTGAATTATCGTGACTTAGATATTTTTGCAAAAGTTGATAAATTTAATTGACTTGGCATCTTAATTGACCATAGGCAGCATTGTTTTCACCAGCTTATTTTGTGATTATAGGCAATTTCCGCAAAGAAACTTAGGTGTAGGCTAATAACAGAGCTGTCTGTTAAATGTATATTGGGCGTAGTAGCCTATTATTGAAACCTCACGATGCCAGCAAATGGATAAAAAAACTTGGGTGAAAGGCAAAACGTTTCTAGCGTTACGCTACAGCACACCAGGGTGCCACTAATGAATGTACTGCCATTATCACTTTAGACTGGGAAATTTTTCCAGTTTTGCCACCACCTTGGTGGAAAGCGGTGTTTAGAATTCTTTACATATTCCCCCTCTTTGCTGCACATGAGACTCTGTTGTAATTTGTACAATGCAGCTGTGACGCGAATTTTGTCCAGATTGGGCTTCTTTAACGATATTCATGAGCATTTCGACTTCCGTGCTGAGTGATCTGCTACAGTCCATACCCTACCTGCGGCCCCAGCTATATTTCAAAGCTTCACTTACGGCCCTCTCCCACGCGATGGAAGATCAGGTTTTGGCGGCGACTTTAGACCAGCCCTTAGTAATTGCTAGCTTCCAAAGAGAGCGATACTATCGCCAAGAGGCTCATCGCTATCAACGATTAGCTTTACGTAGTAATCAAATATACGTTTTATCCGCACCAGAAACCGATTTCACCAATAGTTCGGAATATTACGAACGCATAGCCTTTGAGCCTGAAGATGCCCTCAGTCAAGAGTGGCATTTGGTAGTCATTGCTGATAACTATGCTACCTGCCTCGTGTGCCGGGAAAGCTTAGGCTCCATTGCCAAAAATAAGCAGCAACCAGATTCCATCCCTGGTCTAGACATGGACACTGCTCGGAGGTTTGAAGGAATTTGGACATCAGAGCGAGGAGTCAGCATTAAAGCAGCCCAACTGCTATTAGACAGGGTTTTAATTTATAGACCAGACCTAGCAAAAAAAATTCAAACAGCACGCCAGAGGTTTGGCATCGGGGGAAGCAGAAACTACTCCCAGACAGCACAACTAACTGAATTTGCTTGTGACATTGATACTGACCCGTTTGTACAGCGCTTAGTGACTTATCTACAAGCTAGCCAATACAAACTGCATAAAGCTTATCGTTCCATTACTGCTCAAGCACGTAAAGAACGCTTAGTCAATTTTATTAGTACAGCAATTAGGCGATCGCTTGATCCCCACGAAGTACTACAAATCGCCGCCCAAGAACTAGGACAGCACTTAGGGGCGAGTCGCTGTTTAATTTACCGCGCCCAAGCTACAGATACTCAAGCTCAAATTAAACACGAGTTTTTGATGCCCGGCATATTATCGATTAGTGGGCAAACCTGGGAACTAGATAACAATCTGTTATTTCAGGAAGTAGTACAAAAAGGTGAAGGCGTCTGTGTCGCTGATACACAAACTGATGCTCGCGTGACTAATTCCGCTCCGCTGTCCTTGATCGCCAAGAAATTCGCCATTCGTTCTTGGTTAATCGAACCAGTATTATTTCAAGGACGATTGTTGGGCATCGTGGAATTGCACTATTGCAGCTTACCACCCCACGAATGGCAACCAGGAGAACTGGATTTAGTAGAGGCGATCGCCACCCAAATGGGAGCAGCTTTAATTCAAGCAGAAGCTTACGCCAATTTAGAAGACCTCAATCAACAGCTAGAAGCCCTCGATCGCACCCGCAGCAACCTGATAGCCATCACCGGACACGAACTCCGCACACCCCTATCAACAATTCAAGTGTGCTTGGAAAGTCTCGCCAGTGAACCAGATATGCCTTTAGAATTGCAGCAGGTAATGCTGAGTACGGCACTGTCTGACTCCGAACGGATGCGGAAATTAGTCCAAGATTTCCTCACCCTGTCAAACCTAGAAAGCGGCAGAGTAGAATGGCATCCAGAATCCCTCACCTTGCAAGAATGTGTTGATCTAGCCCTCAGCCGACTGCGTACGCGTTCTTCAACAGCAGAAATACCGCAAATAAAAACTAAAATTGCCCAAACTCTGCCTTTGGTAAGAGCTGATGGAGATTGGTTGGTGGAAGTCTTAGCAAAATTGATAGATAACGCCTGTAAATTCACACCATCTCCAGGAAAAATCACGATTACAGCCGCCCAAAATCGCAATCAAATGGTTGAAGTGATAGTTGCTGACACAGGACGTGGAATCGAAACTAATCGTCTAGAAATTGTTTTTGACCGCTTCTATCAAGAAGAAGGAGCGCTACGGCGTACAGCTGGCGGTACCGGACTAGGATTGGCAATTTGCCGCCAAATAGTCAATGGCTGGGGTGGTGACATCTGGGCCAAGTCAGCTGGTAAAGACCAGGGTAGTCAGTTTCATTTCACTATTCCCATTGCCCAAATGAGCAATGAGGAAAAACGGACAAAAGTCAAGAGTAAGTAATATTAATTCGTAATTCGTAGTTCGTAATTACGAGTGCAGATGCCATCTAAGTTTCTAGTTGGTCACCAAGAGGAAAAGGCTCGGGGTACACAAGTTTCTTCCCCCGTCTCTCCCCCCTGCACCCTGCCTCTTTCGATCAATCCCCTTCTTCAATGACTAAAAACTGTTACAGTCTATAACGCGATCGCAATATGATGGGGTTAGCGGTGTTAGGATGCCGTAAAAACCGTTGAGAGACTACTTTTTTATGGCAGAAAAACTTTCTGGACAAACCCCGCTTTTTGGTGGTAGTACAGGTGGCTTGCTGAAAAAAGCAGAAGAAGAAGAAAAGTACGCTATCACTTGGACTAGCCCGAAAGAGCAAGTTTTTGAAATGCCTACAGGTGGCGCTGCTACTATGCGGAAAGGCGAAAACCTGCTATACCTATCTCGTAAAGAGTATGGCATCGCTTTGGGCGGTCAACTCCGGAAATTCAAAATCACAGATTACAAAATTTACCGGATTCTACCCTCTGGAGAAACCACTTTCATTCACCCGGCTGATGGTGTCTTCCCAGAAAAAGTTAACGCAGGCCGCGAAAAAGTCCGTTATGTACCGCGCAGCATTGGGGAAAACCCCAGTCCCGCACAACTCAAGTTCAGTGGTAAAGCTACTCACGATGCTTAGAGTTTAGGTACTGGTGATTGGGGACTGGGGGCTAGAGGCGCTGAGGCTAGGGACTAGAGGCTAGAAAGTTTTTTCCCCTGTCTTCCCCATTCCCCACCCTTCGGGAAGCCGCTATTGCGTCTAAATCTCCCTCATTCCCCAATCCCCATTCCCTAATAGATTGATGATGTTCCCTGATTTTTCTGGTTTTTCTCAACTAGCGTTACAAGGCAATTTCGTTCCGGTGTATCAAGAATGGGTAGCTGACCTAGATACGCCTGTTTCTGCTTGGTATAAGGTTTGCGCGGGTCAGCCCTATAGCTTTTTGTTGGAATCAGTGGAAGGCGGGGAAAAAATCGGACGTTATAGTTTGCTGGGTTGTGATCCAGTATGGACTTTGGAAGCAAGGGGTGAACTGACAACCCAAACACATCGTGATGGTTCGCAAGTGGTGTTTGCCGGTGACCCTTTTACAGCCTTAGCTGATTGCTTGGCACCTTATAAGCCAGTGAATTTACCACAACTACCGCCAGGAATTGGGGGATTGTTTGGTTTTTGGGGCTATGAATTAATTCGCTGGATAGAACCACGTGTGCCTATTCATCCACAAGATGAGCGTAATATCCCCGACGGATTGTGGATGCAGGTAGACCATTTGTTAATTTTTGACCAGGTAAAGCGAAAAATTTGGGCGATCGCCTATGCTGATTTACGTGATCCAGAAGTAAATTTGCCAGCAGCTTATGACCAAGCGTGCGATCGCGTGACGCAAATGTTGTGTAAATTATCTTTACCGCTATCACCACAAAAAACTATCTTAGATTGGACTCCTCCAGGTAGCACAAATTTAGGAGGAGTAGAGGACTACACCAGTAATTTCACTCGCCCAGAATTTTGCACTAGCGTCGAAAAGGCCAAAGAATACATCAAAGCTGGTGATATCTTCCAAGTGGTAATTTCTCAGCAACTCTCCACAGAATACACAGGTGACCCCTTTGCCCTTTATCGCTCCCTGCGTCAAATAAATCCTTCGCCTTACATGGCTTTCTTTAACTTTCAGGATTGGCAAATTATTGGTTCTAGTCCGGAAGTCATGGTTAAAGCCGAACGCGATCCAGATAATGGGATCATCGCCACAGTCCGCCCCATTGCAGGGACACGTCCTAGAGGTAAAACCACCAAGGAAGATGCAGCCTTAGCGGAGGATTTACTGCAAGATCCCAAAGAAACTGCCGAACATGTGATGTTGGTTGATTTAGGACGTAACGATTTAGGGCGGGTTTGTCAAAGCGGTAGCGTCAAAGTTGATGAATTAATGGTGATTGAACGTTATTCCCATGTGATGCACATTGTCAGTAATGTGGTGGGTAAATTAACACCCGATAAAACTGCTTGGGATTTACTCAAAGCTTGCTTTCCGGCGGGTACAGTTAGCGGCGCACCCAAAATTCGGGCCATGGAAATTATCCACGAATTAGAACCGAGCCGCCGGGGTGTTTATTCTGGTGTTTATGGTTATTACGATTTTGAAGGACAATTAAATAGTGCGATCGCCATTCGCACAATGGTATTGCATGATAATACCGTTACGGTACAAGCTGGTGCAGGTTTAGTGGCTGATTCTGAACCGGAAAAAGAATACGAAGAGACTTTGAATAAAGCTAGAGGGTTGTTAATAGCGATTAGTTGTTTACAGTGATGGGAACAGGGGAAACAGGCAAAATAAACGTCCTTGCCAAAGAAACTGTCTCTATGTACACCCGTGATGGAGTACGCTTAGATGCAGATATCTACCGCCCCGATGCAGAGGGTAAATTTCCCATCTTGTTAATGCGACAACCTTATGGACGAGCGATCGCCTCTACGGTTGTTTATGCTCATCCTACTTGGTATGCTGCCCACGGTTACATTGTCGTTATTCAAGATGTGCGGGGACGAGGTTCTTCCCAAGGTGAATTTAGGTTATTTGCCCATGAAATCGCCGACGGTGAAGATACTGTTGATTGGGTAGCAAATTTACCAGGTAGCAATGGCAAAGTCGGGATGTATGGCTTTTCCTATCAGGGAATGACTCAACTTTATGCCGCAGCCGCTAAACCACCAGCCTTAACAGCAATTTGCCCGGCCATGATTGGCTATGATTTGTATGCAGATTGGGCTTATGAAGGAGGTGCATTCTGTTTACAAACTAACCTGGCTTGGGCAATACAATTAGCTACAGAAACCGCCCGATTACGAAAAGATAAAACAGCTTATACAGCTTTATTAGCAGCTGCCCAAAATCTACCTTTGTATAATCCAGAAATTCTTCAGCAACTCGCTCCAGAATCTTTTTATCATCATTGGCTGCAACACTTCCCAAAAGATGCATATTGGCAAGAACTTTCGCCTAAAGTTCACTTACAAAATGTCGATTTGCCTATGTTTCATATTGGGGGATGGTTTGATACTTATCTGCGAGGAACTCTGAATTTATATAAAGATATTACAGCTCGTAGTACCACACCCCAACATTTGTTAGTTGGCCCTTGGGCGCATTTACCTTGGGGGCGTAAAGTTGGTGACATGGACTTTGGTATTAAGGCAACGAGTCCTGTAGATCAAATGCAAATTCGCTGGTTTGATCAGTTTCTCAAAGATGTAGATACAGGTTTACTACAAGAACAACCTGTTTGTCTGTTTGAAATGGGAAGTAATATTTGGCGCAGTTTTCCCAATTTACCGACAGATAATCAGAAATCTTATTTTTTGTCAACTACCGGACTGGCTAGCATCCGCGAAGATTCGGGTACCCTCATTGCCAATCCCCAAGCGCCTATCCCCGATTCATTTGATGTGCTGGTGCATGACCCCTGGCGACCTGTTCCTGCTGTGGGTGGACATGCAGCAATACCAGCTGGTGTATTTGAGCGATCACCTGTTGATTCCCGTGCGGATGTTTTAACCTATACTAGTGCGCCCCTGGATCAAGATTTGCATTTAGCCGGGAATGTAGTAGTAGAAATATTCAGCAGTGCTGACCAACCCAGCTATGATTTGTGTGCAGTGTTGTCACAAGTGTATCCTGATGGGCGCGTATACAATTTGACCCAAGGTTATATCCGTTGCCAACAAGGAACACCACACATACCTATACAAATTCAACTACAAGCGACATGTGCGCGAATTGCTCAAGGAAGTGCTTGGCGTTTAAGTTTGAGTGCAGCGTGTTTTCCAGCCTATGCCATGAACTCAGGTAATGGCGCAGTTATGAATCACCAAGATTTAATGAATGCTCAAATCATGACCATCACAATTAGGTGTGGAGATACTTTCCCATCTCAAGTTTTGCTTCCCGTCGTTACTTCTGAATTTAATTCAAAGTCTCTCTCCTGCGAAGAGAGAGATTTAGAGAAAGGTTTTCTAGAAATTAATTCATATCGACTAAATTCATAATTTCCATGATTTTTTCAAACTGGAAGTTATGAGCTAAATCTGTCAAATATTGGTTGAGTAAACTATTTTCTCTAGGAATTTGCTCCATTAATTGGATAATTAAATCGTCACTACATTGAGCCGCAGCATTATATATTTGTGCTACCCATTCAGGTGACATTTGCGATATCAAAGGCAGTAAATCATCATTTGTTACAGCATTTTCGGAAGCCTGGAGACTACCTCCCAAGAGTAGATTACTATCGGCTTGATAAATATACTTAACTCCCAGATATTGGCTGATTTTTTCTAGTACTTGTTCCTCGCGGAAAGGCTTATTCAGTAAATCATCACAACCTGCTGTCATGATTGCCTCTTTTTGTTCCGTGAAAGCATGAGCAGTTAAGGCAATAATAATTGTCTCAATAGAAGGCAAATTTTCTTGATCATGCCCAATATTTCTATTTTTAATAACTTTTGTGGCTTCATAACCATCCATCACAGGCATTCGCATATCCATGAAAATCAGGTGTGGTTGCCATTCTATCCATTGAGCGATCGCTTCTTCACCATTTTTGGCTTCTCGCACCACGAAACCAATGGCTGTCAGCAGTTTCACAATCACCAAACGACTTTCCATCACATCATCAACTACCAAAATTCGATATTCTGGCTGTTCTGGCGCTAAACCAACGACTTGGCGTTGAATTGTTTGTGGGGGAATTTCCTCAGACAAAGCTAAAGCAATCTGAATATTAAAAGTAAATGTGCTACCTCTCCCCAAGGTGCTGCTAACGCTAATATCACCTCCCATGAGTTGGACATATTTGCGACTAATTGCCAAACCCAATCCTGTACCCTGCTGTGATTTTCTCCCTGTTTCAGTTTGTCCAAAAGCTGCAAACAGCATATCAAGTTCTTCTGGAGAAATACCAGCACCAGTGTCTATTACCTCAAAGTTGAGAAATTGGACAGAAGCAGCAGGGGAACTGAGGGCTGGGGACTGAGTTTTCCCATCTCCCCACACCCGCAAAATCACACTCCCACTACTGGTAAATTTGATCGCATTACCTAAGAGATTGAGTAAGACTTGACGCAATTTGCTTTCATCGGTTTGCACATATTGAGGAATATCGGCAGCATGTTCAAATATCAGTTCTAAGCCTTTAGAAACAGCACGAAAACGCAACATTTCTTCTAGGTTTTTTAACAGATGTATTAAATCAAAACAACCATCATTTAATGTGGTTCTACCTGCTTCAATTTTCGACATTTCTAGGATGTCGTTGATTAAGTTCAGCAGATGTTCTCCAGCACGATTGATGATGGCTAAGTTTTGATGTTGTTCTCTAGATAAAGATGTGTCATGGTTCATGACTTGGGTAAAGCCTAGAATGGCATTTAGTGGAGTCCGCAGTTCATGACTCATATTGGCGAGAAATTCACTTTTGGCACGGTTGGCGGCATCCGCAGCTATCACAGATGCTTGCAATGCTTGTGACTGGCTTTGTGTTTGTGCCAGTAATTGTGCCTGTTGCAAAGCCACTCCTAACTGATTGCCAATTTGCACTACAACATTGATTTCTTCAGATTTCCACTGACGCGGGCCGGAATTTTGATAACTTGCTAATAATCCCCAAAGTTGATTACCGCAAAAAATAGGGACGATAATATAAGCTTGTGCTTGAAAATGCTCCAATAAATTAATGTAACAAGGGTCAAATCCGGTTTTATAGATGTCTGAGACACAGCAAAAACTAGCATCTTGGCTATAAATACTGCTGTTGTTTATTTTCAAATCAGTACTTTGCATACCCAAAATTTTGGAAATGCAACTATCATTTTCTAAAGCAAAGTCTGTGAGATGAGGATGATTTTTTTGTGCTTCTATGAGTGAAATCCAGGCGTTACTCACCGATTCTGAAACAAACTCACCACTCCAATCAGGATGGAAACGATAAACAACCACGCGATCGCAGTTTAGCACTTGTCGTAATTCTTGGGTTGTGGCGGTAAATATAGTCTCTAAATCGAGGGTTTGGCGCATTCTTTGAATTACTTGAGCGATAGCTTTTTCTCGTTCAGCACTTTCGCGCAAGGCTTCTTCTGCTAGTTTTCTGTCGGTAATATCTGTAATTGTGCCCACATAGCCAATAGCTTCTTGATTTACATTCAGTTCTGGTACTGCTTGACAAATTACCCAGACAACTCCACCATCAGGGCGTAAGAAGCGATGCTCGCATTTATACAGAGATTTAGTTGCTCTTGCTTGATTCCAGGTGCTATATACGCGCTGAACATCATCTGGATGTAAGGCTTTTGCCCAGCCTTGTCCCAACGCATCTGGGTAAGATACCCCAGTAATTTCACACCAGCGCCGATTAAAATAAAAACAATTACCTGAAGCATCAGCATGGTATATGCCCACAGGAGAGGCTTCTGCCAATGTTTGATAGCGTTGTCTACCTTCTTGTAAAGCTAATTCCGCTTGTTTGAGATTGCTAATTTCTACCATGACTGTACCCACACTAGAGGGGCAATCATCTTCATCGACAATGGGAAAAATAGACATGAGGAAGTGGCGCACAATATCTGGTTGCTGGGGTAATGCAGTACTAATTTCTCGATGGAGAATTGGTTGACCAGTCAATAGCACCTGTTCATATAATGGTTTTACCAAGGGTGCAACTTCGGGTAATATCTCATCGATAGTCTTGCCAATATGGTCGTGTGCAGGTTTTCCGTTAATATCTGCCAGCAATTGGTTGATTTGCACAAACCGCAATTGCTTATCGACAATATTCATGTAGACTGGAGCGCTACTAAAAAAAGCATTGAGGTGGGCTTCTCTAAGTGCTAATTCTCGTTCTAAGGTTTTGCGCTGAATCAATCCCCCTAATTGGGCGGCCACAGCACCCACCAGTAACAGTAAACGCTTATCTAATGCCATTGCACTGCGTTTAAAAAATACTAAAATAGCCAAGACTTCTCTACCAGCTAAAATAGGCACGCCAAAACCAGCTTTTAATCCAGCCTTTGCAGCTTGTGGCGATCGCAAAAAAGTCGGTTCCATGACATGAGAAACATCTTCTATCCATTCTGGTTGGCTAGCCTGCCACACACGTCCTGGTAGTCCGACACCGGGGGGAAATTGCGCGTTTTGGCTTTGGCGATAAAATTCTCCTAAGCTGTCTTCGTCTGCATACCAAACTAAGCTATGATTTAACGCCGTCCCATCTTCACTGGGTATCCAGGCTTCACTAAAATCCCAGCCAATAGTATGACAAATTAAACGTAAAACTACTTTTAAAGCATTATCTACGTCAACGGCGCGAGTAATTGCTTGAGATGTTAACAGTAGCAATCGACTTTCATTTTCTGCTTGCTTGCGCTCTGTAATATCTTTAGCAGTTCCTAGCAAGTATTCTTGCCCATCAATCTCAATAATTTCTGCACTGAATAATGCCGTCTTGATTTCTCCATTAGCAGTGCAAAAGTCTATTTCATGGTTACGAATAGCTTTTGTTTGTTGCAGAACTTGGTTAATAAAAGCACATTCTCCAGGATTTATCCAAATATTTAGTTCTCTGTGGCTATAACCAATAACTTGAGAACGAGAATAACCAAAAAGCTGAGAAAAACTATTGTTAATTTCGACATAGCGTATTTCTGGGAAAGTTAAAAGAAAAATAGGATCAGGAGATGATCTAAAAGCTGATGCTAACTTTTTTTCTGAAGCCCGCCGGGCTGCTTCTGCGCGTTGGCGTTCCCGTGCTTCTAATGCCAAAGAAATTAAATTACCTAGGGAACGAGCAAAGTTTTCGTCTTCTAAAGTCCATTGATGAATAACTCCCACTGCCTCTAAACATAAAACTCCTACGGTTTTTCCAGCCAATCGGATAGGTGTATCCAACATAGAAGTAATATTCAATGGCATTAAGTAAGACTGAGAAAATTCTTTGGTTCGTGGATCAGTATGGGCATCATCTGCGGCAATCAATTCTTCTTGTTGTAAAGCTTGAAAATAAGCGGGATAGTCTGTCGCTAATAAGCAAAATCCTTCGCTGGAGTGGTGTTGATTGCGACTTTTTTCAAATAAAATAAAACATTGAATCTGAGTAGCTGTTTCGTCATACAGCCAAATACTCGCTCGTTCCACACCTATATTTTTGGCACCTGCGGCTGTGATTTGCCGAAAAACCGCTTGCAAGTCGCCTTGATACAGGACTTGGTTTTTTGCAAGTTGCGTTAACACTAGGTTATAGTTGCACAACTTAATTGTATTGGTTTGCAGAGATTGTGCTTCTAGGTTTGGCAGTTTTGCTTGTGCTAAAGCCATTCCTATGGGGGCGGCGATAGACTCTATGAGTTCAATTTCTGCTTGTGTCCACTGGCGTTTGGTATTACATTGATGCAAACAAATCAGCCCATTAGGTTGGCCTTGATAAGAAGTGCGTACTGCCAATATGGACTTGATACCTAATTGCTCATATGTATCCCGGTAATTTTCTAAGCGTGGTTCCATAGCAATATCGTTGCAGGCGATCGCCTTTGGCGCTGCACTGCGCGCAATCGCTTGGTCTTGCGATAATATTTGCTCAATGTGCAGATTACCCTGAACAGACAAATCAAAATGCCTCAGAGGAATTAAATCGGGTTCTGAATATTCTCCCAAAGTGTAAATTTTAGGATTTGGTAAGTTTTTTTTATATATATAAATAAAGGCACGACTAACACCCAGTGCTTCACCTATTTGGATGGTAACCGTCTCTAAAATTGATTGCGTATTTTGTGGTGAATTAATTGTTTGAAAAATTTTTCTAAGCAGGTCAGTTATATTAATTTCCCTTGGTATTTTTTGACCAATGAGTTGAGTTTTTACCCGTACTAAAATCTCTTCATAACACAATGGTTTAGTAATATAATCAATAATACCTAATTGAAATAATTTAAATCTTTCCGACAATTTATCCGCATCAAGAAGCAAAATAATAGGAATTTGTTGAGTTCTGACATCAGATTTTAAATATTGACAAATTTTATATAAACTATGATCACAAGTCACACTATCAAGTAATAATAAATCTGGTAATAGCTCTAACGCTTTATTAATTATTTGTTTTTCAAAAATGACTCTTTTAACTTGATAACCTTGACCCACAAGTGTACTAGATAAAAAAATAAAGTCTTTTAAATTATTATCAAGTAATAAAATTTTTTGAGTAATCATTATTATCTCAAATTTTAAATTTATTTTTTGTGACTTTAACTAAATTTATGGAAACATAAGCTAACTTATTGAACTAGCTAGTATATTATTTATTTTTAATAAATAATTTGAATATTTAATATAAATAAAATTTACTACTTAACAAAAAAAATGGCACTATTTTTTGATCAGTTTTACATAAATATAGCGTACATCTAAATATTTATCTATATTTTGATGATTTCCTTATTTGAGGGAAGTTGATTTATAAAGTTATCGTCATCAGATACCAAAAGTTACGCCTTTTTTCTGGTTTATATGACCAGTAGGGCAATCTTCACAAGTTCCTTATATTTTGGCTTTAAAATTTTGGTAAATCAAGTGGATGCCCTGACGATAGCACGGTTGTTAATGTCATCTTAACCACATCCTTTGTGACATTAGCAGACATTGTGGCTATTGAACTCGATGCTATTTCGTCAAATCAATTGCAGCCAGTCAAACAGACTGTAGCGACAATTGAATGACCGGATATTTTCGTGGGCGTTGAGCAATTCCCACAGGAATATTTAGTTTAATTTGCTATCTAAACATAAGGATTCAGATGGAACATAAGCCAACAGAACCATCACCAGCACTCATAGAAATTCCTTCTGGCTATCTGAACATCATGGGTTACGTTGATGAGTCAGAAGTTAATGGCCCTGGTTGTCGTGCTGTCATTTGGGTACAAGGTTGTCCGCGTGAATGTCCTGGCTGTTTTAATCCTGATTCTTGGTCATTTGAAGCCAACCAACTGATTTCTGTGGAAACTCTGGCCGCAAAAATTCTCAGCAAACCTCGCAATCAAGGCGTGACATTTTCTGGTGGAGAACCTTTTTGGCAAGCCACTGCACTAGCATCTCTGGCTAGTAAACTCAAAGCGGCTGGGTTAAATGTCATGTCTTTCACTGGGTTTACCCTGAAGCAATTACAGTCAAAATCGGCGCCGCCAGATTCCCAAGCCTTATTAGCACAACTAGATATTTTGATTGATGGGCCTTATGTTGAGTCTCTGGCGATTAATTCTCCCAATTCACCTGTATCTTCGAGTAATCAACAGGTGAATGTCTTTAACCCCGACTTAGCTGACCAAATCACTTGGGCCAGTGACCAGATAGAAGTCCACATCTTCAAGGATGGTAGCCGGCTTGTGACTGGCTATCAAGGTGGGTTGACTTTGAATTGATATAGCAGAGATGGGGAGATATCAATATTGCTTATTGTCAGGACTTACGTAACCAACCACGTATGATTTTCGTAGCGAGTGCGTAAGTCCTAATTGTATTTTTCCCACTCAAACAATTGTTTAAACCTCGCCCATCGTCAAAAGAAGAGTTATTGTCATTGCGACTTCAAGAAGCAATCTCACAATTTTGACTGCAAACTACAGTTTTCAAGGTAGACAAGGTTTATCTTCGTTTCCACCAAATAATAGCCGCAGTTATTAATCCCATGAGAGGTAATATCAACAAAGATGACAATGTTAAAAGATTAGCTTGGGCAATTGTCAAGTTAATGCGGCGGTTATTTGGTTCTTTTGGGCGAATTGAAAGGGGTTGTTGGTCTTGTTGACTCAGCCATGTAATTGAATTGAGGAAAACATCTCCATTTAGTTGTTGTTGAAATAGTCCATCGGTGGCGAAATCTGAATCTCCTATAATCACCAACCGTGACTCGATAATGGGTTGTTCAGATTTTTCTTCAGTTGGGGGTGATGGTTGCGGTGAAGCTTGGGGAGTGGGGGTAGCTTCGGCTTCGGTTGTCGGTTGAGGTATTGTTCTTGTCAAGGCCACACCCAAAGTTAGAGGCCCTGGTAAATCTGTTTCAGGATTGAACTCTAAATTGTCGCTTTCTAAGTCGCTTTCAGCCCAACTATCGGGATAAGGTTTGGTTTGCAGCAGGGGAGTAGACTGAATACCAGATACAGGGGTAATTTCTATTGGTCTTGCCAATCGATAAAAAGATATACCATTACCAAAATCTTGAGTAATGGGGTGTTGTCCATACTCTGTGACTATGGGAACAGCTGGGCCTAGTCCCACACCTGAACCAGAGACATCAACGGCTAATCGATTATCTAAACGCACGCCCCATTCTTGTAGCAAGTTGTCGAGATTGGGATTGGTATTGGGGTCAATCATCAAGAGTGCATTACCTCCACGATTGAGATAAGCTTGCAAAGCTTTGACCTCACCGTCAAATAATTCTTGTTTGGGGCCAGCTACAACTACTACAGCAGCATCTTCCGGAATTTGTGCTTTTTCTACTAGATTGAGGGGTGAGGCAGGGTAGTTTTTATCACCTAATCTTTGAACTGCTTGAGAAATTCCCCCTTGCTCAGATGTAATCGCTTGTTCGCCGTGACCTTGGAGAAAGTAAACTGGAACTGTGGTTCCACTAGTCAATTGTTGCAGACGATTAGTTAGCCTGATTTCTGATAGACGCTCGTTGACACTGACAGTTTGCACTAATTGGCGGTTATCTCCAGATTCTAAGTAAACTTCCCCATAATCTTTAACACCAAACTTGTTTGCTAGTCCTGGTCTAGCTTGCGGGTCAACGTACTCAAATTGAAAATTTGCACTTTGTCGCCGATAGTTTTCTAGCAATTCCCTGTCTTGGGCATTCCTATTCACGTCAAACACCCACACTTTTACTGGTTGTGGTAACGTACGCACTAATTCTTGGGATTGGGGGGCTAAGGTAAATAACTGGGCTTCAGTTAAGTCTTTTCGCAGATTATAGCGAGTACTTAAAAAGTTAATTAAGCCCAAAATTACCAACACAGCTACAATCGCCACCAAGGCATTCGTTCCCACTTGAGTAGAACGACGATTCCACCATTTATTTTGCTGACTTTGCCAAACGAACCATATGCCAATGACGACTGTTCCTGCAATTAAAAATGCTAAGGGAATTAGTCCCCAGCTTCCCGAAATTAGCCCAGAGGTTAAACCTACAGCAAGTAGGAATGGGCCTAGCCAAAATAAATATTTTACCAGTTGGTTTTTTTTTACAATCTTCATTTTATTAGTCATTAGTCATTAGTCATAGGAAAATTTATTCCCCTCACTCCCCACTCTCATCCTCTATTGACGCTGAAAGCGCAGGGCATCAATTGACTGGGCTGTGAGAAAGATCCCCAGAAAAATGTAACTAGCAAATAAAATCACAGCGCTAGTATCAAAAATTCCTTGAATTAGGGTATTGTAATGTTTTAATAATGACAAATGACCCAAGATTTCACCTGCTGGGCCACCTATACTTCTGGCAATTACATCGACAAATAATAGTAATAAAACCAGGGCGAAGGTAAGGACAGCAGATAAGATGGTGCTGTCTGTCAGTGAAGAAATAAACATTCCCAAGGATAAAATTGCTGCGGCTAGTAAGATTAATCCCAAATGACCTAGTAAGGGAATTGTTAGTGACATGGGTGGATTTGATGCACTAAGAGCGATCGCCTGAAATAAAAACAAGGGTACAATCAAGGTGGTAAAAAATGTAAGTACCCCTAATAACTTACCCACGGCTACGGCCCAGTTAGTGACCGGAGATGTGGCTAAAAGTTCCAAAGTCCCACGTTTGCGTTCTTCGGCATAAAGTCCCATCGAGAGAATTGGCAAGATAAATAACAATAGCCAACCGAGTCGATCTAAAAATGCCCGGACAAATTCGTAAGGCACATCTATTGGTGGGATGGGTATGCCTAGTTGGGGGCCTTGTGCATCTAATTGTGCTACTGCTGGTAAAATGCCATCTGGCCCTACCAAAATTGTCACCATGAATAACCCAGCAATAAACCAGAATACACTAGCGATCGCATAAGCTAAGGGTGAGACAAAATAACTCTGTAATTCTCGGCGATAAATGGCAATAATATTACTCAGTACTATACCCATTTATGCTGCTTCTCCTTCTTTCGTTTCTGTATCTGCAAGGGATTCTAAGTTTTTCTCGGCTGTAGTCAGTTGTAAAAATACATCTTCTAGGGTAGCGCTGACACGCCGCATTTCATGTAATCCAAATCCTGAACGTACTAAGGCTGTGGCAATATCTCTTCCCGGTTCGATTCCGGGTTGCGATATCACCCGCAAGTAAGCACGGTTGTCTCTGGAGAGGTGATTACTAGGAACAGATTCTACCAGACTTACACCAGCAACGTTTTGCAGGACTTGTTTTGCTAAACCAGTGTCGCCCTCAAGTTCAATTTCATATCCTGACCCACCTGCCAACTGAGTCATTAAATTTTCTGGTGTATTAGTTGCTACAACTTTGCCACGATTGATAATAGCGACGCGGCTACAAGTCATACTCACTTCTGGCAAAATGTGGGTAGACAAAATAATTGTATGTGTACCAGCGAGACTTTTAATTAAATTGCGTACCTCAATAATTTGTCGAGGATCAAGTCCTACAGTGGGTTCATCTAAAATAATCGCTGGTGGGTCATGAACGATCGCTTGAGCAATACCAACTCTTTGGCGATATCCTTTAGATAGTTTGCGGATAATGACTTTACTTTTATCTTCTAAGTTGCAACGGGCGATGGCTGCGGTGACTTTACTGGCGCGATCGCCTGCGGAGATACCTTTAATTCGTGCTACAAAATGTAAAAACCCCTCCACCGTCATGTCTGGATATAACGGCGGTGTTTCTGGTAAATAGCCAATGCGTTGGCGGACAGCGAGGGAATCATCATTGACATCAAAGCCAGCTATTCTCGCTTTACCATTGGTGGCTGGGAGATAACCGGCTAAAATCCTCATGGTTGTAGTTTTACCGGCACCATTGGGCCCCAAAAACCCTAAAATTTCCCCTGGTTCGACGCTAAAGGTCACATCAGTAATCGCAGGGGTAGAACCGTAGGTTTTACTCAGGTGTTCTACTTCAATCATTTTTTGATTAGGCGATCGTTCAGATATACAATACCCAATCATCTTAGATCATGAAGGCATTAGGTCTGGGGTTAAGCAAAATTGCTTTTCGTTCATTTCGTTGATTGCGTTCATTTCGCATAAACATTATGATATATGAATAAGTGAGGCATAAAATTTGATATCAAAACCATCACAGGCGAATATTTATGGCTCTGAATCCTCACCAAACATTAGAATTTGTTGTACCCACTGAAGAAGAAGCGACTTTGGCACAAGCGAGTAGTCAGGCGTTGGCATCATATATAGAGAATCTTCAAACAGGGCATACAATCAAAGTTGTTGTGGATGAAGGCACGAGTAAGACAATCAAGATACCAGCATCTGCATTACATCTACTCGTTGATATTTTGACGCAAATGGCCAAGGGAAATGCGGTGACACTAATTCCTGTTAAAAAAGAACTCACTACCCAAGAATCTGCCGATATTCTCAATGTTTCCCGCCCTTATTTAGTAGATTTATTGGAATCTGGAAAAATTCCCTTTCGCAAAGTTGGGACACGGCGGCGAGTGCGTTACCAAGATGTCATAGATTACAAAAACCAAATTGATGCTCAACGAATGCAGATTCTTAAAGAACTGGCTGCACAAGCTCAAGAACTCAATATGGAATATGAATAATATCTTGTGAGTGTCGTGTCTAAGTTGACTGTTATTTATGATGCTTGCGTTCTATATCCAGCACCTGTGAGAGATTTTTTGATGTGGCTGGCGCTTACTGATACATTTAAAACGCGATGGACAGATGAAATTCATGAGGAGTGGATACGAAATGTTCTCAAGGAACTCTCTGATTTAACAATTACACAACTCACCAGAACCAAAAATCTGATGAATACCCATGTTCGGGATTGTCTCATGACAGATTATCAAGAATTAATTCCCAACCTAGAAACAACTACTTTTATAGAGGATGTAGATTATGAACCTTGCACCAACAGAACAAGAAATGTGGGAAAAAGTACCTTCTAGAAAATACATTAGAATGTCTGATGCTGAGATAAATGAAAAGTATGAATCTGGGGAACAAAGAATACTGACTGAAATGAATCGTGAAAAGCTACCAAGCTTTGTTGAAGCCTTAAAAAAACCTGGATATATGGATGTGCGTCCTTTTTATCAAAGAAGAACTCGGTGGAATAAAAAGATGCAATCAAGACTAATCGAGTCATTTTTGATTAATATTCCAGTTCCCCCAATTGTTCTTTATGAGAAAGAGTTTAACTGTTATGAAGTCATGGATGGTCAACAAAGAATTACTGCTCTGCATGACTTTTATGATAACCGGTTAAAATTGACAGGACTAGAACTTTGGCCAGAACTCAACGGAAGAACCTATGCTAATCTTCCTGCCAAAATTAGAGCAGGGATTGATCGTCGCTCCATATCATCCATAGTTTTGATTACAGAGTCAGCGTCAAATCCCGAAGAAGCTTTGCTATTAAAGCAACTTGCCTTTGAAAGACTAAATACAGGTGGTGTTGCTTTAAGTCGTCAGGAAATACGCAACTGTCTGTATTATGGTAAGTTTAATCAACTCTTACTTGAACTAGCAAATAATTCTATCTTTGCCAATGCTTGGGGAATTCCAATTGATAATGAGAAAGAACTGAATGAGAACAATCTATATAAAAAGATGGAAGATGCCGAATTAGTTCTTCGTTTTTTTGCTTTACGCCATGTAGGAGATTTCCGTAGGGGCATGGAAGGATTTATGGATATATATATGATTAAAAGTCTCAATTTTTCTGATGAAGATATCGATGTACTCAAAAATATTTTTCTACAAACTATAAATTTAGCACATCAAATATATTCCAATAATTTATTTAAGCCCTTTGATACTAGTTCTGAAACATGGAAGGAAAATGCTTATAAAGCTTATTATGATGCAGTCATGGTGGGATTCAGTAGACATTTGGTAAATGCAGATATTTTAGTGGAAAGAAAATTAATAGTAATTGAAAATACAAAAAGACTGTTTAGAGAAGATAAATCAAAGCTATTTACAGGTGGAGGTCGAACTCAGTCTGATATTAAAGATAGAATCAGATTATTTGATGAAATGCTATCCCAAGTCATCGCAGGTTAAATAGCGATGTTTCAGGATATTTTAATGACAGTAAAAGTTAATATTAATACTGTACGTTCTATTATTACAACTAATGATAGACTGATGAAAATTGCGTTTGCTTCGGGTTCTATAATTAAGACAGGAATATGCAAAGAAACAGACGCCATCCTCAGTCAGCTTTTCCAAGATATACCGAAATCGAGAGAATGGAGAGTTTACGATCACTGTGCTGTAATCACACGTTTGTATGCAATTTATGAGCGTTTTGTAGAAGAATTAATTAGTGATTGGTTAATACTTTTGCCAGGATTATATCCACATTATTCAGATTTAGAGGAAACAATCAGAAATACTCACCAGGTAGGAGTAGGAAGATTACTGATTGAATTGAACAAAAGCAGATACGAACACCTTTCCTCTGAGAAAGTTATGCAAGGTTTATTTTATGGGAATACTGGTGAAAAAGAGTACGAATTGCTGCCAGATGCATTTCTTATTCATGAACAAAACTTACGCCGGGAAACTTTAGTCAGATTATTTGCCAATGCTGGCATATCAAACGCTTGGATGTGGATTGAAAAACATAGATCTATCAAATATTTTTTAGAAGAGATTAGAGGCAATCAGAACACTGCGGAAGGAGAACTTAATGAATTTATTAGCTATCGTAATGATGCAGCACACGGTTTTCCTGATAATGTTCTAGGGGCTAGTGCATTATTAGAATTATGTGACTTTGTAGATGCTGTGTCCCAAGCACTTGCTGAATTAGTAACTTATCAGGTTATTAAACGAAAGGAATCAATAGGACAGATTAGGGAAATTGGCAAAATTACCGAATGGTTTAAGAAGCCTAATGCTGGAGTTGCACGAGTTGAAGAAATTAAGTTATCCGTTGGCAACAAACTTTTCTTAGTCAGTGAAGAGACATCTTGCTGCTATTTGGTTGCTATCAACAGTATTCAAATTGATGGTAGTTCAGTGAATGATTTACAAACAGATACTGTGATGGAAGTTGGGTTAAAGTTTGACTTGAGTGCTAAAGAAGGGTTGCGTCTCTATCAATTAGAATTTGAATAACTAAACTTTCTCTCAACCTTAACTTGTGACAAATGAAGGCCGCCGCTCCTCTACAGACGATTATGATTAATGTGTTGGAAAGAGTTTTGAATTGGGATGACGGCTGGTCAAGTAGCTTGAGAAAAATTATCCACTGGTACTATTAGCCATGCGGGAAGGTAGAAAGCCAGGATAGCATTCTTGCCGACGTTTATTGCGTTGTTCAATGAGTCTTTCCAAACCTTGGAGACGATTCTGCAAGCTTCTCAGAACAGCAATGGCGCGATGGTCTTGAAAACTATTTTCACCAAAATCTGTAAACGCCTTAGGATCGCGCTTGGTACCAATCCCCGCTATGAGGTTGACTTGAGTAAAGGTTGCAGCAACACCAGGTAAAAAACTAGTCAAGCTATTCTCATCTTGAATGATACCTTTAATAGTGGGAATGGGCTGATAAATTGCTCCAGGCATATTCGGCATAAAAGCCATATATTGATATTGAATCCAGGCAATAGCTGAGTGTTGCGGGCCAGCAGTAAAAATGATTTGGGTGAGTAAATCAATCAATTGGTCACGGGTGGTAAGTTGCGATGGTAGGGAAACTACACCAAAGCCTTGTTCACTGATGGGTTTACGTAAAGTTTGTAACCAATTTTGGAGTTCAAAATCCTCACGGACATCTCGATTGGATCTATAGTAAATGCCAATATATTGACTCACATAATCTTCTAAAGCTTTCCAAATTAGCAACCCGTCATCACGATAAGGAAACTCTCGCAATCCAGAACGTTCATCTACACCACGCTGGCGTAAATTGTTAGGCAGAGCAAAACTGCTAAAGTTGTGGAAAATATCAGCAACACCCTGATTAGCAAGATTCCTTGAGCTTTCTAGGGTACCTCCGAGAATTATCTCTACGAAGCCTCCAGGATTGATAAGTACCTGATCACCAACAGCATTAATGGCCATTGTGAATTCAAAGTGAGGCTTGAGTAGCACATTGACGGGATGACGCGCTGCTAATTCTCGAACGCTTGCTAAGGCTATGGGTTCTAAAACAAGATGAGTTTGACCCAGATGACGTACCAATTCATGGACATAAAAATCAGCCATTTGGGTAATTATTTTCGCCAAAGTCCAGTCCACACCATCCAGAGGTGTACATAGTAGACTGACTCCAGGAATTTGTCCGAGTTGGATAGCTATGGGGATTAATTGCCAATTTCCCCGGACGCGATCGCCATAATAAAGCGCTATGGGTGCGGTAAGATATTGATTGGGTTTGGCGGTAATGTTATCGCTAGCGAGTAAATCATAATCGGTAACGAATAGACGGCCTTTTTGCGTAGCACTGTGAATAGTTTCGCTAATGTGTCTACCTCTATGTAGAGATCTCAACACAGTTTGAAAAATCTCATCTGTGATTCCCAGTTTTTGGGTGAGAGGATAATTCAGAGCTAAAACATTAGTCAATTCCATCGGATTGGGGCCAGAAAGCCGCTGTTGGGCGAACGTAGCATCATTCCGGAAGGTTTTAGCAATCTCTGGTACAGGTAGGACGGGAAAGACGCTAGCGTAGTCGTCTAGCCTGAGAAAAGACTGGGGGTTCTGGAAAAATGCTTGTTGATTCGCTACTATTTTCTCTGTTTGGATGTCACGGTTTTGGTTATATCCCTCAGAAAACAACTCTGGGATAGGTAAAGTTGCTACCCGCACAGAATTTGGTAGTCGCTGTGCAACCTGATATTCTTGACGTACCTGTTGTAACTGTTGTTGACGCTCTTGCTGGGTTGTCAGTGAATCATGCTGCGGTAAAGTGGGAATTTGCGGATTAGCTGGAGGTCTTGGTCTTGGTGGTTGAGTGTCCCCAACTCTCAAGCTTTCTAATCCAGGCGCACAAACAAAACCTAATAAGGCCAACATAGTCCGGCGCGACAGTACATATTGCTCGATTAATCTTTGGTGTCGTTGCTGTTGATTTGGTGAACGCATTACCTATTCTCCTCCACCTAAATTCAGACTTTACGCCAAGAGAAATCATACGACTTTTGCCGATTTTTCTGTAATTTACGACACTTATCTTTAAAATTAAATATTGCTGAAAATCAAATATGCCTTACCCAAAAAATTTGTAGAAACTTGGTAATACAACATTTCTAGATTCTTTTTTGAGATAGCTATTGATTTTTATTATTGTTGCGTTACCTTATATATTGCTTCATATTACTTTGTATATTTTGTCGCTCAATTCTTTTGCCTGCCTATCTATGCGGTTATTTGCATCATGTCCAACCAACGCACAATTCAAAGCATATACACTGATGGCGCTTGCACTGGTAACCCGGGCCCTGGCGGTTGGGGTGTTGTAGTGTATTTTCACGATGGCTCAATTCATGAAATGGGTGATGCTGCCAGCTATACCACCAATAATAAAATGGAGATGCAAGCTGCCATCGCCGCCCTCAAATTCCTGGAAACATCAGGACAATCTCAACCCATTACCCTTTACACCGATAGTGAATACGTAATTAACTGCATTACCAAGTGGATACAAGGGTGGAAAAAAAAAGGCTGGAAAAAAACAGATGGTAAACCGGTGCAAAACCAAGACCTGTTAGAAACCCTCGATGAACTTAATAGCCGACTTGTAAAATGGCAACACGTGCGGGGACATTCTGGTAACATAGGTAACGAACGTTGTGATGTGATTGCTCGCTCTTTTGCTAGCGGACAAATTCCATCTCTACAACAGTTATCCTCTACTGAATATGACAATTCTTTACTTCCAGTAAGTGAAGTAAATGTAGCAAAAGTAGCTGATTTTGATTCTAACTCTACAATTCTTAACAAAAGTACACAAAAAAATAGTACTTCTGAATCAGATATAAACGCTATGGAACCATACACCGCACACGCTGCGGCCGCGAATGAAGAAAAACTGCCTGCAACAAGAATCGAACAACTCCGCAACTTGGTTGAAACTCTACGAATAGCGGAAGAAATTTCTGAAAACGGCTACTTAATTACTAGTTCTGAATTAGCAGACTTGATGGATGTTCACGCCAGTGCTGTCACCAGTCGAGGAGATCAATGGCGTTGGCGCAACTGGATTGTGTCACGGGTAAGACGCGAAGGTAATCAAATTCTCTGGGAATTGGAACGGGGCGATCGCTTGGCTACCGACGATGAGTCTTGACACTCTCCGGTCTAAAGACACGGAGATTCTTGGTTCAACGAGTCCACTTAGATTAGACCCCTTGCGGTATCTAACCCAGAGGTGGTTCTCTCCTCAAGCGTTAACTTTCCGAGTGCCCCTCGGTAGTTGGATTACTCCAAAAATTTGTTTGGTTAAATTCTGTGTCGTCTAGTTCCCATGAAGATTTTACCTATTCCTGGAAAAGAAACTAGAACTATGGTACAGATTGCTGTTAAGCAGTGTAGGGTTTTTAATGTGGTTAATTACCCCTCCACATTCTAAATTTTACCATATTGCATCACGGCTGGGTTTACCCTGTATCGTGGTTTTCATCCCCGGTCTCAACCACGAAAATTGCAACTACGTTGCTCTTTTTCCTGGGTTTTCAACCTACACCTTATAATCTCTGCAAGCGATTATTTATCAGTTATCTTCTCCAATGGAACGCCCAATTTTATATGTAGCCATTACTAACCACGGCTTTGGTCATGCAACTCGCACTGCATCTGTGGTGGCGACAATTCAAAAGTTATGCCCAGAGGTATTAATCATTATGGCGACCACAGCCCCACGGTGGTTGCTAGAGTGCTACATAGAAGGTGATTTTATCCATCGTCCCCGCGCCTTTGATTTGGGTGTGGTGCAGTCAGATAGCTTGACAATGGATAAGGTAGCCACACGGAAAAAGTTACTGGAGATTCAAAAACAGCAAAATTCCTTAATTGCTTCCGAGGTGAATTTTCTGTGCCAAAATCGGGTGAATTTAATCTTGGCAGATATTCCTTTTTTGGCTCCTTTGTTTGGCAAAGCGGCAAATATCCCTTGTTGGATGATGAGTAATTTTGGCTGGGACTTGATCTACAGAGATTGGGGCGGCGAATTTATAGCCATTGCTGATTGGATTAGTGAATGTTACTCCCAATGTAGTCGTTTGTTTCGGTTGCCATTTCATGAATCAATGGATGGTTTTAGTAACATTACTGATGTAGGTTTAACTGGTGGTAATCCTCGTTACTCGGCAGCTGACCTACGGGCTACTTGGGGGATCACTGCACCACAAGAAAAAACGATTTTGCTAACTTTTGGTGGTTTGGGTTTACAGCAAATTCCTTATAAAAATCTCCAGCATCTTCCCCATTGGCAATTTATTGTTTTTGATAAATCTGCTCCTGATTTACCTAATTTAGTCAAAGTTAGCGATCGCCAATACCGTCCAGTGGATTTTATGCCCATTTGTGGGCGTGTGGTTTCTAAACCAGGTTACGGCACTTTTTCGGAAGCGGCAAAACTGGATATTCCTTTGGTGACTATTCCCCGTGATGACTTTGCTGAAGCTGCTTTTTTGTTACAAGGTATTATTAATCACCATCAACATCAAATTATAACGCCCACAGAATTTTTTCAAGGTAGTTGGAATTTTCTGCATCAAGCACCCCAAGCCCCAAAGTTATCTCAGCCTCTAGCTAAAGATGGGAATGAAGCGATCGCTCAGGCTGTGGTGGAATATTTACGGGGTTTATAAACACAGTTTACTCAGTGCTTCTACTAATACTTGGTTTTGTTCATCTGTACCAATAGAGATGCGTAATTTATTATCTAGACCTGGCTGGGGGAAGTAACGCACTAAAATATTCTGTGCTTTGAGCTGTTGATAAAGATATTGAGCGTTGTCTTGGGGAGGCTGTACTAACAAGAAATTGGTTTGAGAATCCCAGACTTGGAAATTTAATTGTTTTAAGTCTATGGCTAATTGTGTCCGCGATGCTTTGACCTTGGCTACACCAGCATTTTTATACTCTTGGTCGATGATAGCAGCCGTACCCACAGCGCAGGCGATCGCATCAATGTTATAGCTATCCTTGACCTTAAACAAGTTATGCAGCAGTTTGGGGTTGGCTATTCCAAAACCCAAGCGTAATCCTGCCAATGAGTAGCCTTTAGAAAGCGTCCGCATGACAATTACATTTTCGTATTCTTTGACTAATGAGAGTGCATTTTCTTCAGCAAAATCTACATATGCTTCATCAATAACTAAAACCCCAGATAACTGGCTGGCTAGTTTCCGCAAGTCATTTGTTGGTACTACATGACCCGATGGACTATTGGGTGTAGCAATAAATGTGACTGCACCATTAGCTGCAATTAGTTCTGCTATGGGTAAACTGTAGTCTTCACTGTAAGGAATCTCCACAATTTCCGCAGCTTGCATCTGAGTTAAAGTTACATATAGTACGTAAGTGGGCATGGGATAGACTACCTTTTTCCCAGGTTCCGCACAGGCGCGAACTACTAAGTTCAATAATTCATCACTGCCATTACCAACAATTATCCAATCACTGGGAACTCCTAAGACTTTACTTGCAGCTTGGCGAAACTCTCCCCCAAAAGGTTCTGGATAACGGCGCAACCACTCTCCATCGATATTGCGTAGCACAGCTAAAGCCTGTGGTGAGGGAGGATAAGGATTTTCGTTGCTATTGAGTTTAATAATGGGCGTATCCCGTGGTGGTTGTTCACCAGGGATGTAGCTAGCCATTGCATTAACGTTGGCGCGGAAGTAGTTGGTCATGGCTGACGAGCTGACAAATGAAAGTCAACGAATATATTAAACTGTTGCCCATCTAGTTTGCACATTGACACAGCAGAGGAGCAGAGATAATGTCAGCTACTCTCTATTCCCTCCTCCCGGTATATGAGTATACAGTCCTTCTCCTTGAGTATCATAGATAAACAACGGTAGATTCGCATTATCACCAATTACTGAGAGCGCTGTTTGTAAAGTTTGCCAATGATTAGCAATATCAAATACTGGACTAGAGTTTTCGCTATCGGCTTCAGATAAGGTATTTTGTAGGACTTGTTCGTAGTCAGGGGTGAGTGAGACAACAATACTGTTGTCGTTGATCATAAAAGTACAAATCCGCATGTCACTATTACAGATTTTATCTAAATCAGTACGGGTTTGTTGCCACATACTAGCAATTTGTAGTTTTTCTTGTGCTTGTTGGAGGGCTGATGAATAAGGTGCAATCAGTCTCTGAGATTGACCGTAGTAAAAACTATCTCGAGGAATTTGCTGGGCATTCTGCAAAGCTTGATCCCAGTATGTAACCGCTATTTGCCATTGATTTTTTTGCTCATAGGTTTTGGCTTGATTGGCTGTGTTGACTGCTTGTTGGTAGCTTCTGGCTGCTATTTGTTCTAAGGTGGCGCGATCGCGTGTCCTTGCTAGTTGGGGTCTATACTCTAGTAACAGTTGTTGGGCTTGATGATATGCTGGGCTGCTGGGCGGAATAATATTCAAAGCGTTAATGACTATTTGCCAAGTAGATTGGGCTTTTTGCCATTCACTCAAGGATTTGGCGGTGTCGGCTCGCTTGGCGGCTACATTAGCTACGGCTTTGGCATCTTTGAGTTTTTTCAGCCATTTGTCTTGGGCTAGTAATTGCTGATTAATATTTTGTAAACTGACACGATACTTAATTAATTTTGGTTGCACAAGCTTGTAGAGTTCACTACTAGGGCCGATGCTTTCTAAGGGTGCGATCGCCTGTCGCCATAAATGTTGTGTGGCTTGTAATTCCTCGAAGCTAGTCGCAGTTGTGGAACTTTGTTGTTCTGCCGCAGATGCCGCTTTTAACGCTGTCACCACCTGGTTAATTTTTTCCGCCTGTCCAGACAAGTTGGCTTTTAGTTCCTCAACTTGTGACGCACGCGGTGACCAATGGGGAATTTTGGTTAAATCGGCGCTGGCTATCTCTAGTTGCTGTTGCAGTAAGACTAATTCGTTTTCTGACTTAGCACGACGCATTAATTGTCTAGATTCTAAGTTGAGTCGCTGGGCTGTCTGGAGTTCTTGACACTCAGACATCACACAAGGACGAGTTAGGAGATAAACCCCGCTACCAAATACACCAATTCCCATCACAGCAAGACCCAATAACAGAGATTTGACTGGGCGTGGTGACTGGGTGGTCAATAAATCTGGTTCATCTTCTACCCAATGTTCAAATTCCTCTTCATCATTCTCGACATTAGGTGGAAAATAGGTCAGAGAAGATGAAGGCGGTATTACTTTCTCTGATTCTCTATTCTCCTTCTGCTTCATCATTAAGGAATGTGTCGCATAAGGGCGTTTTTCTCCAACTACCCGCAGAAAGCATTGGACTCGCTGTTCCCTAGCGGTTGGTAAGGACTGGAGTGTTGTTTCCAGTACGGCAAATATATGTTGAGTATCAACTGTGACACCAACTGGATGTTGAGTTAAAATCATCAACTCGTCTTTTTGGACAGCACACTTAACTTGGAAGACTTCACCAGAGGGGACTTCTGCCATAACTTCAGCTTGCAAAGTTTTGGCTAAAATCTGTAAATCTTCTTGCTGGACTGCTACTTTCATAGAGCGTTCCTGCGGAATTTATATATTGTTTTGTTTATCTTGGAAGGGATGAAATCAGGGAATGACGTTTGTTGAATGCAAATGCACAGTTGAACCCACCACAGCCAAAGAATTAAATAGAACAACTTTTTAACACAAATTCTGATTTTTGAGTAAAATTTATCACCGTAAATACCTTTTTTTGCAGAAGTCGCAGATGTGGACTTCTCAGTATTTATCAGTAATTCACCCACCAAGTTAAATTACCAATAAAAAATGGGCATAATATAATTTGTGGGCGTTGAAAAATCTCGGTAATGCCAAAATTTGATGACCAACTCGAAAGTATTTATGCCAGCGATCGCATTTCTTGGCGGGAGTGGTTATTCAACAATCATCTTACTTCGCCTGGTATATGGTTGATTTACTACAAAATCAAAAGCGGTCAACCAAGTATTAAATACAGCGAAGCAGTCAAAGAAGCTTTGTGCTTTGGTTGGATTGACAGTAAAGTCAAATCACTCGATGAAGACCGTTATCAGCAAATTTTCACTCCTCGAAAAACGAAAAGCGTATGGTCAAAATTAAATAAGCAATACATTGAAGAGCTAATTGAACAAGGCTTGATAACTCAGGTAGGTCTGGAAAAAATTGAAGTAGCAAAACAAGACGGCTCATGGAACTCGTTAGATGCAATTGAAGCATTGACTATTCCGATAGACTTGAAGCAAGCCTTGGACGCAAACTCTCTAGCCAATCTTAATTTCCAGGCGTTCAGTAATTCATGGAAGAAGAACATTCTATTTTGGATTGACAGTGCAAAACGTCCAGAAACTAGGTTGAAGAGAATTGAGCAAACCATAATGGAAGCAGCACATAACAGAAATCCATTGAACCGATGAATTGATTACACTTTTTGAGAATTTAGTCTAATGCTGGACAGGACTATTTGCCAAATCTGATGCTCTTTGACATTAATGCTGGTTTTGTTATATGCTGGCAAATTCACTGACTATATTAATTACTTATAGTCATGACAGTAACTAAAAGTATTTTGAAATACAAATTTGCCTCTTTGACTGAATTAGATAAAACTAAGCAGTAAAAAATAAACTATCATAGACTCACGAAGCTTGATGATGCAATTATAGTGCTATAAAAAGTAGAAAACAGCACCAAATAAATGCTTTTGGAAGTGTAAATACCAGGTGCAAAACAATGGATTTATTGGAGTATCAAGTAAAAGAATGGTTTGGAAAAATAGGCATTCCCGTATTGCCTTCCCAACGCATTGACCATCCCACAGATTTGAAACGTTTAAAAATTCGCTACCCGATTGTACTGAAGTCGCAGGTATATGCTGGTGAAAGAGCAAAAGCCGGTGGAGTCAGAATTGCAGACACCACAATTGATGCGATCGCAGCGGCTCAAACTATCTTTAATTTACCAATTTGGGGCGAGTTACCGGAAGTTTTACTAGCAGAATCTAAGTATATTGGGAAACAGGAATTTTATCTAGCAGTAGTTTTAGATACCGCTGTGGGTCGCCCAGTGCTTTTAGGCTGTAAAGAAGCTGATATCGATTGGGAATCAGCAGGCGAGAAAATGCACCATGTTGTAGTTGAACAAGAATTTTCTCCTTTTTATGCGCGGCGACTGGCTTTAAAAATGGGTCTGCAAGGCACATTAATGCAGTCGGTTAGCTCAGTTGTAGAAAAAATGTACCAGTTATTTGTCCAAAAAGATTTAGATTTAATAGAAATTAATCCTTTAGCTGTGAATGCTGCGGGACAAGTCATGGCTCTCAATGGTAAAGTCAGCATCAACGAACGAGCCATTGGACGGCATCCAGAACTAGCCGATATAGCGGTAAAAATAGCTAACCGTCATAGCAACTTGAGAAAAAGTCATCTTGGCAACTGGGATGGTGTAGAGTTACATGGCAAAATCGGTATTTTAGGTAATGGTACTGGTTCAATGATGGCAACTTTAGATTTAGTTACCAGTGCTGGTGGTAAGCCGGGTATTTGCTTGAATCTACGCCATGCTTTACTGACTGACATCTCACCCACAACCTTTTGCGATCGCCTCGCTAAAGCATTAAATATCTTAGCCGCTGACAAAAGCATTCAAGTCATACTACTTAACTTTTTAGGTAGTGTACCTCAAGCTGATGAAGTCATAGAAATCATTACTAACTTTGTAGAAAACCACAAAAAGGACACTAAATCGCAGAATGGACGCTCTAGTAGTACTAAAAGTCGACGAGACTCTTGTTTTCCGCGCTTAGTTATCCGTATTGCTGGCTCTGAGTTCAATATGGCTAAAGATGGTTTAGACAAATTACAACAAGAAAGTGATGCTCTAACCGTGGTGGAAAATTTAGATGAAGCAGTTGCAGAAGCTGTTCGTCTGGCCAAGCCAATTGCTTACAAAAAAGTTTGATACAATTTTGCATATTTACCGCAAAAAGCTGTAGTTTTTCATGAAAACATTAGAAGCAAGTCAGCTTCAAAAAACTTTTCGTCAAAGCAAACAAATTATTACAGCCGTCAAAGATGTTTCCTTAAATATTTATCCTCAAGAAGTATTGGCTTTTCTTGGCCCCAATGGTGCAGGTAAGACTACCAGTATTAAGATGATTGCTGGATTAATTCAACCTGATGCGGGTTGGGTGAAAATTGCTGGTAGTGATCCCTATCGTAACCCCGCAGCACTACAAAATTTAGGCGCTGTACTAGAAGGAAATCGTAACCTTTACTGGCGATTAACTCCCCAAGAGAATTTGGAATATTTTGGCGTATTAAAAGGAATGAGCCGTCGAGAAGCGAGGAAATCGGGTTTAGCACTTTTAGATAGATTTGGCCTAATGTCTAAACGCCAGACAGCAGTGGAAAATCTTTCACGGGGAATGCAGCAGAAGTTAGCATTTGCTGTGGCCTTAGTTCATAAACCCCAACTATTATTATTAGATGAACCCACTTTAGGGCTGGATGTAGAAGCCACAGAAGATGTCAAAATTTTAGTCAAAGAAATTGCTGCTGCTGGTTGTGCTATCTTACTAACTACTCATCAACTCAGCATTGCAGAAGAACTTGCAGATAGAGTCGCCATTATTCAATCAGGGGAAATTATCACAGAATTATCAACCAGTGAATTGATTCGCAAATTTTCGGGAACTGGTTACAAAATTGAGGTAGAAACTGTACTTGATAAGTCACGGATTACAGCTTTAGAAAATCTGGGTGCAGTAGTTCAAGGCACACAAATTATTCATTTATCCCAGCCAGAATTACTTTACAAACTTCTCGATATTATCAAACCTCTGCCTATATCATCTCTGGAAAAAGAGCAAGCGAACCTCACCCAAATCTTTTTGCAGATAGTGAGAAAAGGCAGAAATCAAGATGCTTAAATTATTTTTAGCTGAATTGCGCCGTAGTTGGATTATGTCCATTCGTTATCCTGTACAGTCAATAGGCAGGATTTTTGTGTTTGCTTCCATATTTTATGGATTATTCTTAAGTTCTCGTTATGTTGCTGGTGATGCTTTTCAATTAGGCGATCGCCTCGACTCGATTATTATTGGCTATGTGCTTTGGACTTTAACGTCATTCATTCTGGCTAGTCTGGCGGGAGAGTTGCAAATAGAGGCACAAACTGGTACTTTAGAACAACTTTTTCTCTCGCGCTATGGTGCGACTAAGGTTTTTTTAATGCGAATGTTGGCTGATTTGAGTTTGCAGATAGTTCAAATATTCACCATTCTTGTAATCATTATGATACTAACAGGTAGCCGGCTCAACTTTCCTCCTACATTGCTTTTACCTTTTGTTACCGTGGTCTTAGGGGCTAATGGTTTTGCTTTTGCATTGGGGTCTTTATCCTTAATCTTTAAACGTTTGCAGGAACTTTTAGGTGTGACTCAATTTCCGTTATTATTTTTGCTGACCATACCCACCGAAAATTGGATAGGATCAGCCAGAATTTTAGCAGCATTGCTTCCCATGACTCCTGGTGCTGAATTACTACGTGATGTGATGGCTAGAGGTGAAAGTTTGAATTTAACCAAGTTATTAATCGCTTTCATCAATGGCACAGTATATTTTGCCGTAGGATTATGGATATTTCGTCAAGCTGAAGGCAAAGCCAAGCAACAAGGAATATTAAGAGGATACTAATTCCAACAAGTAATAATAAACTTATTCTCTAATTTGCTAAATCTACCAAAACGTTTTATGAACTTAACACCAGACAGCAAAGTATTAATCCAAGGCTTTTCTGAATTTATCACAGCAACTCATGTTGCTCAAATGAAAGCTTATGGGACAAATTTGGTTGCTGGTGTAAATCCCGGATGTGGTGGACAGCAACTTTACGGTCTACCAGTCTTCGATTTAGTAGAAGAAGTAGTAGAGAAATTTGGCGCTATCGACACCGCGATTATCTGTGTACACCCGTACCAGGTGTTAGATGCAGCATTAGAAGCGATCGCCTCTAATATCGGACAGATTATTATTATCTCTGCTGGCGTACCACCATTAGATATGGTGCAATTACTCCGCAAAACCGAAGCACATGAAACCTTGATAGTAGGGCCCAATAGTCCCGGAATAATTGTTCCAGGGAAGATTCTTTTAGGGACTCAGCCCAGCGAATTGTATACACCAGGATCAGTAGGGATCGTCAGTCGTAGTAGCACCCTCACCTACGAAGTTGCGTGGGAATTAACCAAAGCTGGTTTAGGGCAATCAATTAGTGTCAGTATTGGCAGTGATGCGATCGTTGGTTCATCATTTTTGCAATGGCTACAAATTCTCGACGAAGACGAAACCACAGAAGCGATCGTTTTAGTCGGTCAACCTGGTGGCGGTAGTGAAGAAGCCGCAGCGGGGTATATTACTGAAGCCATTGATAAACCAGTCATCGCCTACATTGCAGGTAGACACGCACCACTAACAAAAAATTGGCGCCAAGGAGGGACTTTAGCCGCAGTTATCGGCCGTGACCCTAACTTTGGCACAGCACAAAGTAAATTAGCTGCTTTTAAAGAAGCACAAGTTTCTGTGGCGGAACGTCCTTCTCTAATTCCCCAACTGGTAAGAAAGGGAATGAATTAATGTGAGTTCGATGAACCTCTCCCCAACCCCTCTCCGACGCGGAAAGGGGCTTAAAGATCTATAGTTTTGGCTTGTACGTCGAAGCAACATGCAACTCTTTGAGCTGCTTAGTATCTACACCCGCAGGTGCATCTGTCAGTAAACAACGTGCTTGTTGTGTCTTGGGAAAAGCAATCACATCTCGAATGGATTCTTCCCCAGCTAGCAACATCACCAAACGATCTAAACCGTAGGCGATACCACCATGAGGCGGTGTACCATATTCAAAAGCCTCTAAGAGAAAGCCAAATTTGTTATGGGCTTCTTCTGGAGACAAACCAATGGCTTCAAACACCTGCTGTTGGATATCCCCTTGATAAATCCGCAGACTTCCACCACCAATTTCTAACCCATTTAACACCAAATCATAAGCTTGGGCGCGAGCAGTTTTTAAATCGTTGATATCTTCAGGATGAGGTGCTGTAAAGGGGTGATGCAGTGCTTCTAGGCGTTTTTCATCAGCATTCCACTCAAACATGGGGAAATCTGTAATCCACAGCAAATTGATTTTTTCTGGATCAATTAATTTAAACTCCCTAGCCACAACTTGCCGTAATCTGTCTAAAGTTTTATTTACGGTAGCAGTATCACCAGCCCCAAATAATAATAAGTGACCGGCTTTAGCACCTGTACGCTGTAAAATCTCTTGTTTTTGGGCTTCGCTGAGGTTGTCTTTAATGGCGCCAATGGTATCGATTTCGCCATTTTCTCTCACCCGGATGTAAGCCAAACCTTTAGCCCCGGCTTCGCTGGCTTCTTTAAATAAGTCACCACCTGGCTTAATACGGACATTAGAAATGGCATCGTTACCGTTGGGAATCGGCAGAATTTTCACGATACCACCATGAGCGATCGCATCTCGAAAAACTTTGAATCCAGAGTCTTTTAAGACATCGGAAACATTGACTAATTCTAAGCCATAGCGAGTATCTGGTTTATCGCTACCATAGCGTTCCATCGCATCAGCATAAGTGAGGCGGGGAAATGGCAAGTTTAACTCAATACCTTTGACTGTTTGGAAAATATGAGCAACTAACTTTTCGTTCAACCCGATAATTTCTTCTTGCGACATGAAACTCATTTCCATGTCCAACTGTGTAAATTCTGGTTGTCTGTCGGCGCGTAAGTCTTCATCACGGAAGCAACGGGCAATCTGATAATATCTATCCATGCCAGATACCATGAGGATCTGTTTGAATAGTTGGGGTGATTGTGGCAAAGCAAACCATTCACCAGCGTTGACGCGACTCGGTAAGATATAATCCCTCGCACCTTCTGGGGTGGAACGGGTTAAAATGGGAGTCTCCACTTCAATGAAACCTTCCAAATCTTCTAAGTAGCGCCGCATGGCTTTAACTACTTGATGACGCAATTGCATATTCTGCGCCATGCGTTCTCGCCGCAAATCCAAATAACGATACTTCAACCGTAAGTCTTCTCGCACAGTTTCGGTATCAGCCGTGGAAACTTGAAATGGTAACTGTTTACGAACGCCGTTGAGCAGTTGAATATGATCAGCGTAGATTTCCACCTCGCCTGTAGGGATGCGGGGATTTAAAGATTCGTCGGGACGTTGTGTTACCCTGCCAGTAATAGCAACAACGTATTCATTTCGTAGAGAGTTTGCCTGTTCGTAGGAATCTGGGGTGCGTTGGGGATCACTGACAATTTGGACAATGCCAGAGCGATCGCGTAAATCTAAGAATATCACGCCCCCATGATCGCGGCGACGGTCTACCCATCCGTACAAGGTAACAGTTTCTCCAATATCTTTTTGTCGGAGTGCGCCGCAATAGTGAGTTCGCATAGGTGTTAGTTTTATTCTGTCGGGCTAGATGGGTGAGTAAAATGTCAAAGCTTTCCCATTATCTAGCATCAATAGTAATTGTAGTAGTTTCAGTTCAAGAAAAAAAATTTAGATTACCTCCAACCTCAAACCCCGGTTTTTTCCCAGCGACAATTGCCCACTTACTGATACTTTCTGCCCCGCCACTCCCGTGGAGTGTGAAATGCAGATAAGAAAATCCGTAGTACTGCTAGGGGGTCAGTTAAAGGAGACAGCCAGAATAACCAGCCACCTTTGGCACTTTTACGATCATATGAAGGTGCGATCGCTAATAGCATCGCAAAGCGAATCACCAACAGAAATACGTTGAGTCCCAATAAGAAGATGTGGGGGGATGGGATGATGGGGGGATGGGGGAAAAACAGCAGGTAAGTTAAGACAATTGGTAAAGGTAGACCTTGAACGGCTGATAGTAGCCATAAGTCTCCCCAGATTTGCGCTGATGGCGATGCGTCTTTGAGGTCGAGGCTGCGTCCCCACTCTTTCCAGGTTTCTATGGCTCCTTCGTACATCCGTACTTTTAACACCTTAGCGCCATCTAAAAAGCCCACTTTAAACCCTTGGGCTGCAATGTGTCGCGCTAATGTGACATCATCACAAAAAGAATTACTGGCACTGATATAACCACCCACAGCAGCTAAAACTGAGCGTCGACATAAAAAGCATTGCCCATTAGCCATGACCCGTTCTGGCTGGTCGGTATTGATCCCCGCCGGGTCAAATCTGTAAAGCAGTGTCATCAATAATGCTGGTTGCAGCAAGCATTCTCCTGGATACTGAAGGATAAATTGAGGTGAAAGGGAAACCAAATCATATCCTTGTGCTTCGGCTGTCTTCACCAAACTTGCTACTAAACCCGGATGCGGCTGGGTATCAGCATCCATTCCCAGAAACCACTGACTTGCTTCTGAGCTATGCAAAAAGCCGTTATGCAAAGCCCAAGGACGACCCACCCAATTAGCAGGTAAGGGGTCATCGGTCATTAAGCGAAAACGGGGGTCTTGCTGCTGTGCAGTTTTCACTAAGTCGGGGGTACCGTCTTGGGAATTACTGTCTACCACAATAATTTCCCGCACTTCGTAGCTTTGACGACTCAAACCAGATAACAGAGGACTAATACGAAGCGCCTCGTTTAACGTGGGAACGACGACACTGACATTACCCAAAATTTCTGGTGTAGGCTGTTGTGGTTGAATGGGCGGATGGCGTCTAGGCCCTTTGACCAGCCGTGAAAGTAAAATCGCTGTTGCTGGTAGTTGGATAAGTAGCAATAGAAAAGATATGACGCTTCCTACTGTTAAAGCGTTGTCCACAGTTAAAATATTTTGCAATTAATGTTGTGGGAAAAAGAAGAGGCTAGGGGCTAGAGGCTAGGGAGATGAGGAAGTATTTTCAGGTTTTTACCTAGTTCCTAATCCCCAGTCCCTATTTCCTAAATTTATTTCAACGCGACTTTAACACTGGCCACGGAAACTTTGTTATTTGTTGCTTCAACGTTAACTAGGTCAGATGCGGCTGTCCCTTTTAACCAAAATCCTACAGCCGGGGTTACACCTAGCACTAAGCCCAATAGCACAGGAATGGAAAATCCAGCGGCTATGCTCATCACTGTGGCGAAACCAAAGTTGCTTAAATAAACGATTAAGGGTAAATTAAGCTGCGATCGCTCGAATTTAATCGGGTTATTTTTCCATAGCAAGGCGGCTACAGTCATAAATACTATTCCTGTACCTAACCAACCTGCAAAGTTTTGGTAAGGCATTCCGAAGAAAGCTCCTGGTTGTTGCCAATACCAGAACGGCAAAGAAGTTTGACTCATGGCCGGGTCAAGAACAAAATCCCAACAGGTGAGCAACAAAGAACCCAACACAATCGCGCCTGTATGACGCCACCAGCTAGGTTTGGTATCCACTGATAAACCAGCACGCGCCAGCAGGTAAGCCGCGCATCCTACATAAAACCATGACAAGGGAATGGTAAACGGCACTAAGCCTCCAATTTTATAACCCAACCCACTCAGGTAGCTGTAATGACCAAAGGGAAATCCTGTACTTGTTCCTAATAATTCACTGGTTAAGGAAATAAATATTGCAGGTAGCATAAATGCCAAAATTCGACCCAAACCCAAAGTCCGCAAACCATACAAAAATACAGCTGCTGCGCCCAAGATGATATAAACTACACCGCCGCCTGCCATACTCCACTGCATGGCGGTCTGCCCAACTTCGGATAGATGTAAAATTACTTCGGCATTAGGTATAACTAGTAGTATGCCTACCAATCCAAACACCATCGACACGATATGACCAATCAGGCATACGCGTTCAGCTATAACAAGTTGTTTCATGATAAGTCCTTAACAAGATGTGACACGTGGCTACTCGGCTGCTAATAGTTTACAAATGTTTACGAAAATATTTAACTAGTTTGTCCTGTAATTCTCTGTAAAGTGGTTAGGTTTTTTGGCGAAAGTATCAAAGCCTATTGATAGAATCTAGAAAAAATAGGATGATAAACTTATAGTCTAAGCCATTGCAGTCAAAATCTATCTAACTGAATATAGTGTTGTGCTAGTTAGCATGAGCGTTTGCACCTACAATTTACCAGCCTCTTGCTATACAGAGATATATTTTAGGGGAGATAAGATTTAAAGTAAAACCAAGATTTTGCTGACACTGCTTGTTCAATGACAGCTTGATTTATTCAGGGCGACACTGACCCATGTCAATTGTAAAAAGACTTCCCTGGATATCCTTAGTACTAGTACTGCTAAGTTACAGTACATTGGGTTGGGTATTATCTGAAACGCAAGCGCCTTTGTTTGTATGGATTGTGTTCATGCTGACTATTTTACTGTTAGTTGGCTGCTTGACTATTCCTTGGACAACAATGGCTAAATACTCTACTGTATTATTGCAATCCAACCTCAGATCTTTTGCTGCTACTATTTTTTGCGCCTTTTTATTTTTTCTAATGCTTGCTTGGTTCCGCATATTTTTGGATACTTTGCTAATTATTTCTGCGGTTGTCTTGGCGAAAATTGACTTTCAAGCAGCTGGTTTTAGAAAAGGTCAGGCTTTTTTGATTACGTCTATATTTTCATTAGCAGGTTTAGCCCTGGGAAAAATTCTGCATGTGGGATTTTCACAGCAGCTATGGTAATTATTTTTTTAATTCAGTTATGAGGTATGAGGGTGGGCAATACCCACCCCAATTATCTACACAGCTACTGCTTCAACTGTTGCTGCAACTGGGTAAACACTAATTTTTTTGCGGGTTTTACCTTTTCTTTCAAAGGTCACTACACCGTCAACTAAGGCAAACAAAGTGTCATCGTTGCCAATCCCAACATTGTTACCAGGGTGAAATTTAGTTCCGCGCTGACGTACAAGAATGTTTCCTGCACGTACAGTTTGACCGCCGTAACGTTTCACACCCAACCGCTGGGCATTAGAGTCACGACCGTTACGCGTACTACCTGTTCCTTTCTTATGAGCCATAATTTCCTCTTGTGTTGCTTTTTTTTAATTATTCAGCAGTATCTTCTACAGGGGAATTGTCGGTGACTGGAGGTTCAGCAGTTACGCCTTCTTCAGCAGCGAACACCTGACCATTTAGGGTGATGGAATTAATCATAAGTCTAGTGATTTCCTGGCGATGCCCCCGTTTTTTGCGGGTTTTCTTTTTCGGCTTCATTTTATACACCAGGACTTTGCGACCTCTAAGATTACGTAACACAGTCCCTTCTACAGTCGCCCCTGCAACTAACGGCTGACCAATTGTGACTTCGCCGTCGTGTTGTACTAGTAATACAGATTCTATTGTAACTTTTTCGTCCGCTTCCACATGGAGCAGTTCAACGTCGTAAAAGCGGCCTGGCTCAACTTTAAATTGCTTACCGCCAGTTTCAATAATTGCGTAGGTCATGAATGAAATTGTCCTTGAAATTGCCGTACAGGTAGCTGGCTTTCTCTTGTAGAGATGCGATTGATCTAACTTTGATGAATCGCTGTTGCTAGCTTTTGTGATATGTCTACCTGATCCGAGCAGGAATTAGACAGACAATCTATAATTATATGTTATTAAATGGATTTCGGTCAATCCCAACATGACTTGATATTTTGGCTCAAACTGAGTTTGCTGATTTGGCGGAATTGCGGTAACTAGCGATGTAGTTACTAGAGACACAGAACAGCACTAACACATCTGGGTAACAACATGCGTTGCTCAGATTTTTTCTTGATGATATATAGATAGAGCACATTCAAAAATATTCCCGAGGATTCATTCTGAGTCAACACAACAATAGCGACTACAAATAGTAAGCTTCCCCGGTCTAAAGTTATCCATAATTCATAAATAATCTTACACAACAACAACTAAGATTAAATCTCAAACCTCATAACCTAATCCGAACCAGTAAATGTTACATCTAGTAACGTTGAGCGATAAAAAACCAACGTGAAAGCACAGGTATTTAGAGGCGTTAATCAACTGTCATACGAAGATATCCCTGTACCGAATCTGGAAGCAGATGAAGTGCTGGTACAAGTGGGTGTAGTGGGATTATGTCAGTCAGATATTAAAAAAATTCGTTATCCCTTGTATGAACCTCCACGCATATTCGGCCATGAAACAGCTGGTACGATCGCAGCGATAGGTTCTCAGGTACAAGGTTGGCAAGTGGGACAACGGGTGGCGGTGATGCATCACATTCCTTGTATGCGTTGCGCTTACTGCCTAAATGATAATTTTTCCATGTGCGATGTCTATAAAAATATCTCTACCACAGCCGGATTTAACGCTAGTGGTGGCGGTTTTGCGGAGTATGTCAAGGTTCCCGGACATATTGTGCAGAATGGGGGGTTAATTCCCATTCCTGATGACATCAGCTTTGAAGAGGCGAGTTTTGTAGAACCAACTAACTGCTGTCTCAAAGCCGTGAAAAAAGCCCAAATTGCTCCAGGACAAACTGTTTTAGTGACTGGTGCAGGGCCAATTGGCTTAATGTTTGTGATGTTAATTAAGTACTTCGGAGCGAAAGCCATCGCTACTGATTTACTACCATCTAGAATTGAAAAAGCCTTGAATGTCGGAGCAGAAGCGGCTTTTGATGCTCGTGACCCTGATTTACCTGGGAAAATTCAGGCTTTGACTGGGGGGATGGGTGTTGATGTAACTCTGCTAGCTGTTCCCAGCGACAAAGCTTTCTTCCAAGCCCTGGAATGTACCCGCAAAGGCGGTAAAATTTTGTTTTTCGCCGAATTCCCCGATGAGTTGGAAATTCCCGTGAACCCAAATATTCTTTACCGTCGGGAAATTGACTTAATGGGTAGTTACAGTTCGTCTTATCGACTTCAGGGTTTATCGGCAGAGATCGTATTTAATCGCCGGATCGATGTCACAGCCTTGATTAGCGATCGCTATCCATTACAAGATTTATCACAAGCCGTAGACCAAGCGATCGCCCCAAATCCCGAAACATACAAAATCTTAATTTATCCGTAGTCCGGGCAAACAAGATAACAGTAGAAAATATTTATAGCGCTTCTCTAGATTTTGCGATAAGTTATCACTTTTCCCTCCTCGGAGAATCGCTATATTGTTTCTTTACATCTACCCAAACAGTCAATGTCCATTACGTTAATTTTAGTTGCCCTACTAGCTTTCTACGTCGCCTGCAACCTTGGCGCTAACGATGTCGCCAACGCTATGGGAACTTCTGTAGGTTCCAAAGCTATCACCCTGAAACAAGCAATCATCATTGCGGGAATTTTAGAGTTTACAGGTGCTGTATTATTTGGACATGAGGTATCGGCAACCTTAGCGACAAAAATTGCCAATCCCCAATTATTTATAGCTACACCCCAAATTTTATTGGCTGGGATGGTGACAGTGTTACTTTCTGCTGGATTGTGGCTGCAAATTGCCACTTCACGGGGTTTGCCTGTATCATCCTCCCATGCCGTTGTCGGTGCGATCGCCGGATTTACTTGGGTGGCTTTGGGAGCCGGTGCAATTAATTGGTCATCCATTGGCTTAATCACCATCGGTTGGATTTTCACACCAATTATGAGTGGGGCCATCGCTGCTGTGTTTTACAGTCAAATCAAGCATTGGATTTTAGATCAACCAAATCAAGTCGCACAACTACAAGAATGGATTCCTTGGTTGAGTGTCATTCTGCTTAGTGTATTTGGCGTAATTGTTCTACCTTCCTTAACCCAACCCCTAACTAATTACTTGAACCAGCAACTTGGTTTAAACATCCCCGCTTACGATATCCCCTTATTCACAGGTGCATTAGCCGCAGTTGGACTCACAGTGTTTAGTTGGCAAAAGTTAGGAAATGAGGGAGAAATAGTACCCAGTACCCAGTACCCAGTACCCATTGAACGCCTCTTCGCTCGCTTCCAAGTCCTCAGTGCTTGCTTTGTAGCTTTCGCTCATGGTTCTAATGATGTGGGTAATGCGATCGCTCCTTTAGCTGCCATCGTTTATATTCATCTGACTGGTAGCGTACCTATCAATAGCATCACTATACCCATTTGGATTTTAATCCTTGGTGGTGCTGGCATTGTGACTGGTTTAGCTATCTGGGGTAGAAAGGTAATTGCTACTATTGGCGAAAATATTATTTCCTTACAACCTAGTAGTGGGTTTTGTGCTGAACTAGCAACCGCTACTACTATTTTATTGGCATCCCGGTTAGGTTTACCTGTCTCCACTTCTCACGCTTTAGTCGGTGGTGTAGTGGGTATTGGTATAGTCCAAAATATCAAGTCAATTAAATTTCAAACTCTTCAAGGTATAGCCGCTGCCTGGATCATTACAGTTCCTATAAGCGCGCTTCTTGGTGCTGCTATCTTTAGCACCGCCCGGATGTTCTTTCTCTAATATTTATCCTTGATGAGTCTTCATGAATTAATATTTTTCTGATTACACCTAAACAACAGACTACTGAAAAACCAAAGCCAGCGGTCGTTTTTGCAGAAAAACAGTTAATTAATTAAAATATAATGTAGGGGATCATCATATGGAAAATTTCTGCGAATAGGTACTTTAATCCCTCTGAGAAATATAAATTGTCACATAAGTTACATTCTGCAAATCCTACATTCCAAGGCTACAACTTTGACCAATCTAATTGTGGGAATAGACGTATTTATCAGCCTTGGATCATGAATGTTGGTAGCGGAAAAAATAAGTATTGATATTGAGTGAGATGTTTTTTTCTAATCAACTCTCACTAGAGAAAAGTTAATTTAAATCAAACTGATCACAGACTCCTCTTTGATGCTGAGGAAAACACAGTATAGTAGGCTGTGAAGCGAAAAAAATATTACTTTGCCAAATTTGTACTCAGCATGACAAAATTACGTTTATATGCGTAATTCCTGTGAAAGTTTTGAGTTTATCTGAAAAATACAGGAAATCAGTATGAGCGCCAAGCAAGTTTACGGGAAGCGGCTTTATCTTCAAGGTGTTAGAGGTTAGAAGCTAATGGGGCGATTTGAGAAGCGACCAGACAACCCGCAAGTCAGAGGCGAGCTATCCAGAGCAGCAGAAACAGCTTTATGGGCTGTTGTAGAAGATTTGGAAAGTCTCCAGCGGAATATGCTCAGATCCTTGCAGGACGAAATCAAACAACTGCAAGCGCAAAAAAACCGTTTATCTGATGACATCCAACAGTTGTTAGAAGAAAAGGAACACCTACAACAGGTACGGCAAATTACTGAGCAACAAGTGTTAATCCGTCAGTTGTCAGAAGCTCTGGCAAAACATATATCTTCACAACTGCAATCGTCGCTGGCAAATTTAACTAGCCAATCCGGCGGAGGTAATTCCCAACTGAAGTCGGTAGGGAATCAAAATGAAAATACCGAACAAATGCTTGGTTCTTTGGATGATACGCTCACCATTACTTTTAACTCTTTACAGCAGGAGATAAAAAACTATCAAACTACTCTTTCCCAACAGTTGTCGCGGATGCAAAGTCAGCAACAACAAGGGGAAGCGATTGTAGAGGAATTGATCAATCACCTACAAGGGGAACTAGTTAAAGCCACCAAAGAAATTTCCCTAAAAGCTACAACATCGCCGCCTACTGTTTTGCAACCGACTGAGCCATCTCAGCCCAGTTCCCCACAAACATATCTACAGGTGGGAGAGATTCAAAGCAGCACAGAAAACTTATCCCAGAGCAACAATACACTGTCGGGAAATGTATTGCCATTTAGCAATCCCAATACTAACGAGCCAACTTCTGTTATCAGCAGGGAAGTTTCACAACCCGATACTGAATCGCCAGAGTCGGACAAAATTATTGAGTCTATTTCCATTTTTCCGGGGAATTTAGCTGAAGACGATCGCCAATCTCCACCACCACCAGAATCAACTTCTGTGATTAATCGCCAAGACTGGGAAGACGATCGCCAATCTCCACAATCACTAGAACCAACTTCTGTGATTAATCGCCAAGACTGGGAAAGCGATCGCCAATCTCCACCACCACCAGAACCAACTTCTGTGATTAATCGCCAAGACTGGGAAGATGATCGCCAATCTCCACAATCACTAGAACCAACTTCTGTGATTAATCGCCAAGACTGGGAAGATGATCGCCAATCTCCACAATCACTAGAACCAACTTCTGTGATTAATCGCCAAGACTGGGAAGATGATCGCCAATCTCCA